>CAZDIN010000055.1:0-6952 GCA_964505515.1 uncultured Eubacteriales bacterium
CCGTGCACGCTGCTGGCAGTGACGCCTTGTCACAAAACCGCAGCGAACGAGCATACTACCACCCCATGTTTGCACCCCCACCACCACCGTCCCTCCCGTGCACGATGCTGGCGGTGACCCCTCGTCACAAAGTCGGCAAATATTGACTTTCTTCACAAATTAGGGTACAATTTACCTGTAACAACGGCGCGATCACTCGTAACTTCTTCTGCCATTCGGGTGTCGTTACTCAGGAACATATTGCCAATAACAAGGTTTGCGGAACGGCTACAACTAACCTTGTAAGTAAAATTCACTTCTCTAACGGACGTACTATCCAGTACTGGTACGATGGGGAAGAGAGAATTACAAGGATAGCCGACAGTTATGAGGGCGAAACTCTCTATACTTATGTCAAAATTAGTAAATGTCTTTTGCAAAAGAGTAGAAAACAAGAAAACCTTTAAGGAGTGGTTGAAAGCTTTTGAATATAGCTTACAAGTGTGTTTTTAGTATATATGTGAGGGGGGATAATAACAAATGAACATAGGAAATGACCCTGTATTCTCTCAAAATGCAATGGTTTATCTATTGCCTGTCGTATTAGCGTGCTTTGCTTTTATTATAATTGCAGTTTGCATAAATTTAGTTCATCAAAAACAACATGTAATTTCAATTCGCAAGTTGCTGATATATGTATATTTGGAAGAATACTTAGTATCTTTGTCCGTTGCTTTGTTGTTATTCAGTGTATTCGCATTATGGGTAGCCTTGTTACTCTGGATAATTGCTTTTGTTGCATTAAATTTTGTTTTTAGGAAAAACCATTTTGTTAAGTTTTGCTGCGATACGCAAAAGGAAACTCTTACCTATCAACTCAATAAGACAAAACCTATTCGTGAGAATTTATATCAAACTAAATGTTTTGTTTGGAAGAAAAACTCTCAATTGTATAAGGAATCAAATAAAAGCATTTTGTTTTTTAAGTATAGGGCCCCGTTTGGCGTTGGGTTAATAGTTGCAAGCATATTTGTTTTTTTGAACTATAATGCAAACAAGGCGTACTTCGATTATGCTATATCAAATGTAACGGTGTTAGCTACAATATTATTTTATATATATAGAGTTGCATATTGGGGAAATGTTGAAAATAGAGTTAGTATTAGGTGGTATCAAAAAGGTGTTTCATTCACTCTTTATTACATTTTACATTGCATTGTATATTGTGTTGTCGTTATAGTTGTTACTTGGTACTGCACATAACAAGCGAAATTCGAGTACACGTTCTTATTAATAGTTGCCATTGCAAGTCAATATGATTACCTTTTTTATCCAAGGGGACGGGCGGAGTAAACTCCACCCGTCCTTTTGTGTCCCATCGTGGCGCGTGAAAAATCTTCACACCGCCACCCGCCGCACTCGTTGCACCACCAGCACCCCGTCCCTTCCCGTGCACGCTGCTGGCGGTGACCCACCGTCACAAAGTCGGCAAATATTGACTTTCTTCACAATATAGGGTACAATTTACCTGTAGCAACGGCGCGATCACTCGTAACTTCTTCTACCATTCGGGTGCTGTTACTCAGGAACATAGGTATTCTTACTTTCTTTTATAAATATAAGACCTTAGTAGAAGAGTTTTTTAGATAGGAGCAAGTAATATGAGTTTAACGCAGGTGGCATTAACTGTTATAAAGGACTTCGCAGAAAAATATTCATTAGGTATTAGCTGCTCAAAAGTTACGAATGTATACTCAAAAATTTTATTGTTTAATAATTCAATCAGGGTTACTTTTCATATTGAGGATCGGGAAACATTTATATATGCAGATATAGAGAAGTTTACGATGTCAGGTCAATGTATTAGGAGGGAAAGAATAAATGAAGAGGACTGTTATGAAGCATTGTATTATAGGAAAAGGGCATTGCGTTCTTGGCGAGAATATAAACGAAATCACTTTCTAATTAATATGATGAACGAGTATATTAGTATTATAGAGAAAAGAATAGATTTAATGATGTAATACCTGCGAACAAATTTCCAAGGGGACGGGCGGAGTTTTCTCTGGCCGTTCTTTTGCTTTTTTACACCCCACACCCACCAAACCTCGCCCCCGTAGTGCACGCTGCCGGCAGTGACCCACCGTCACAAAGTCGGCAAATATTGACTTTCTTCACAGATTAGTAACCAACAACTTAAATTCTGTTAGGGTTACGGAAGCGGACAATTTCGGGCTGCAATCGTTGATGCTAATAATGGCAAATTCATATATGTCATATGCTTATTACCGGCACTTGCAAGTCGTATAGCATCCGAATACAGCGATACATATCATAAAAACGGTCGGATTTCTCCGACCGTTTTCATATATACTCACATCTATGTATTACTCTTCAATTCCCAATTCCGACGGGATGACGGGCCAGATCTCGCTGAAAACAGCGGTGTGGCTCGGTGTGATAACGCGGTCCTCATGCATGCAGCCGAAGTACCACTGACGGAATTTGCAGGAGCGGTTTATCTCCTCAAGATAGCCGTTGAGCTTATTTACGCGGTCGATCTTGCCGGCGCGCATAAGCATCGAGCTTTTGACGAGTGACGGCGGCTCATGGGTAAGGATCACGTCCACCTCGCAGCCTGCCTCATCGAGATTCTCGACCCCCTCGATCATTTCATCGGGGCTGGGCAGCTCCTCTTTCCACCAGGTCTTACGCTCGATGCGCATCTCCTTATCGACGCTTTCTCCGCCGCCGAAGGTGAAGAACTTCACGCCGTCGATGTTAAATATCTGTCCGCGGCACATGTGGAACAGGTTCCCCGAAACGCGATGCACGCGGCCGCCCTTCCACACGGTCTGGCGGTAGCTGTAGAGCCTGTCGAAGTTCTCATGGGTGCCGTCGACAAAGCATACGTTATATTTTCGGCTGCCCAATTCCTCGAGGATCTTGGCTTCCTGCGAACCTCCGTCCCATATAAAACCGAAGTCACCGCAGACGATCAGGGTATCGCCCGATTTGAGTTTTCTCAGCTGCTTATCATACAGACGATCGATATCGCCGTGCATATCTCCCGTGATATAGACCATGGGTAAATCTACCTCCGAAAAAAGTGCAAAATTTGACGAAAAAGGTCTTTCATTATACTCCGTCATCTGCTATAATTTAAGTACATTCTACATTTTACACCATATTCGGAGAGATTTCAATGAAAAAAACTTCTTTTGTTGTTTCCATTGTTTTGATATTGACCCTTATCTTTGCTCCGTTCAGCGCTTTTGCATACACGCCCACCTTCGAGGTCGGGGCTGAAAACGCCCTGCTTATCAACCCTGACACAGGGGATATCTTCTACAGCGCAGGAGTTGACGAAAAAATTGCGCCTGCGTCAACGGTGTTTTTGATGGTGGCGCTCGTTGTGTGCGACAACGTCGCGGATATGAGTCAGTCGGTCGAGGTCGACACCTCGCCGCGCGCGACCCTGTCGGGTACGGGCGCGCTGGTCAGCAACATCCGCGACGATGAGCAGCTTACATACGACCAGCTTATGCATTTTCTGCTTGTGTCGTCCTATAACGACGTTGCGCTTTTTCTTGCCGAAAAGGTTGCCGGTGATACCGAGACCTTTGTTGAGCTGATGAATGAGCGCGCGCAGTCCTTGGGCATGAATGATACTCAGTTTGTGACACCTATCGGACTTACGAGTGAAGGTCAGTATACTACCGTCAACGACCTCTACAAATTAGCCAAGGCGGTTTTCGAGAACGATTACCTCGTCGAAGTCATGAAAAAGTCGAGGTTCTCTGTGACTGCCACAAACAAGAGCAGTGACCGCATCCTGTCCAACACCAACTACATGATCGACAGCTATACAAGCTATTACTATAAGTACATGGTCGCCGGCAAGACGGGTAACGGGGACGAGGGAAGATGCCTCGTTTCCATGGCAACAAAGGATGGCGTAAATTTTATCTGCATTGTTGCGCGTTGCGCCTCCTCGACACGTCAGGAGTTCAAGGACACCAAGAATTTATATGAATGGGCCTTCAACAATTTCCGGTACAAAACGGTGGTCACCAAGGGTGAGATGGTGCCTGTTTCTGTGGCTGTCGAGCTTTCATGGGACCGCGACAACCTGACCCTTGCGGCAGGAGAAACCGTCATCGCGCTTCTGCCTAAGGATGCCGACCTGTCCACCATCGAGTATCGCGCCGAGCTTATCAGCGAAACGGTCGATGCGCCCATCAAGGACGGTGACGTTCTCGGAACGGTGTCGATCGTCTTTGCAGACGAGGTCATCGGTGTCGTCGAGCTGGTCGCGACCGAAAATATCGAGGGCAGTTTTGTGCTTGGAGTCTGGCGCTTTATCAATCGGATCATAACGAATGTATTCGTTCAGATCGCGCTTGCGGTGCTTGCTGTAGGCTTTATTGCGCTTACTGTTGCCGCTAACGTTAAGGCTAAGCGTGAGCGTGAAAAGAAGCTCAGACTTAAAAAGCGTCTGTAATACTCAAGGGTGTGTTGCGCTTGCGGCATACCCTTGAATTTTTATAAGAATTTGAAAATGGCATTAAGTTTTAGTTGCAAAGTCAGACAAGGTATAGTAAAATAAAGAAAAGAAAAACAAACAGGTTGGAGGCAATTCCCATGTCTATCAAATTTTCGGAAAAATATGCAGTTGACTTTTTTCGAGAGAACGAGCTTTGCGGTATCGAGCCGCAGGTAAAGCTGGCTCATGAAATGCTGCATAGCGGCACAGGATTAGGAAATGACTTTATCGGTTGGGTCGACCTTCCGGTAAATTATGATAAAGATGAATTTGCGCGTATCAAGAAGTCCGCGGCGAAGATCATTTCTGATACCGACGTCCTCGTTGTTATCGGCATCGGCGGCTCTTATCTCGGAGCGCGCGCGGCGATCGAGTTTTTGACCTCGCCCTACTACAACAACCTTAAGAAAAACACCCCCGACATCTATTTCATCGGCAATTCCATCAGCGGCGCCGCTCTGTCGGACGTTCTGGCGCTGTGTGAAGGAAAGCGCGTATCGGTCAACGTTATCTCCAAGTCGGGAACTACCACCGAGCCTGCGATCGCCTTCCGCGTGTTCCGTGAGCTGCTTGAGAGCCGCTACGGTAAGGAAGAGGCGAGAAGCCGCATCTATTGCACCACCGATAAGGCGCGCGGTACCCTGAAGGAGCTTGCTGACGCTGAGGGCTATGAGACCTTTGTCGTTCCGGATGATGTCGGCGGACGTTTCTCGGTTCTGACGGCCGTGGGACTGTTGCCTATCGCCGTTTGCGGTGCCGACCTTGATAAGCTGATGGCAGGTGCCGCGGCTGCACGCGAGAAGTATTCGGTATGCGATCTGAGCAACGATTGCTATAAATATGCCGCCTTGCGTAACATCTTCTATCGCAAGGGTAAGTCAATGGAGCTTTTGGTCAGCTATGAGCCTCGCTTTGCTATGATGGCGGAGTGGTTCAAGCAGCTCTTCGGCGAGAGCGAGGGTAAGGATAATAAGGGTCTTTTCCCCGGCTCCGTAACCTTCTCGACCGACCTCCATTCTCTCGGTCAGTTCGTTCAGGAGGGCAGCCGTACCATGTTTGAAACGGTCGTCACCTTCGACGAGACCGACAAGGACGTTACCATTCAGAAGGCTGAAAACAACGGCGACGGCCTGAACTTCCTTGCAGGAAAGCCGATGTCCTTCGTCAACCGCAAGGCATTTGAGGGCACGGTTCTTGCGCATACCGACGGCGGAGTGCCCAACTTCGTTATCTCGGTCGAGCGCCCCGACGAATACAACCTCGGAGAGCTGATCTACTTCTTTGAAAAGGCTTGCGCCATCTCGGGTTACATCCTCGGCGTCAATCCCTTTGATCAGCCCGGCGTTGAGAGCTACAAGAAAAATATGTTTGCGCTTTTGGGCAAGCCCGGTTACGAGGCGCAGAAGGCGGAGCTTGAGGCTCGCTTAAAGTAATTTGGTATCCACCGCTTTATGCGGATAAAATATAAAGGAGATGTTCTTATGATTTCGTTGATTATCGGAAAAAAAGGTTCGGGCAAGACCAAGCGCTTGGTAGAGTTTGTCAATGCTGCCGTTGACGCATCGAAGGGCAATGTTGTCTGTATCGAGAAGGGTCTTAAGCTCATGTACGACCTTACCCATAGAGCACGTCTGGTCGACTCCAATGAATTTGGCGTTGACAACTATGAGTCGCTGTACGGCTTCATCACTGGTATGTGCGCCGGAAACTATGATCTGACCGATGTGTTCGTCGATGCTACCCTGCGCATCGGCGGCCGCGACTATGAAAAGTTTGCCGACTTCGTTGAGAAGCTGTCCAAGACCGCCTCTATCGCATCAGTTAATATCACCTTCACCGTATCCTGCGATGAAAGTGAGTTGCCTGCGCGCGTCTTTGATTTCGCGCAGAAAATCTGATCGAAGCCCATGTTAAAGGCGGGATCGGGGGCTTTCGGGCATCCGATCCCGTTTTTGTATGAAAATATGAAAAAATTGCTTGACAAACGATTTTAATAATAATATAATAAATCTTGTTCGGAATGGGGTGGAAACTGTGACGATTGAAATTCGTCGGCTTTTTTCGGCGGAGTCCGGCAGTATTCCGCTTGATATCTGTTTCGATCTGAGCCAAGTTGAGATCAGCGGATACCGTCCGTTGACCCAACCTGTTCGGTTTGTCGGCGGCGTGTATAACCGTTCGGGTGTCGTCACTCTTGAGGGCACTGCGACCAACGATTATACTGCTCCGTGCGATCGGTGCGGCGAGTCAGCGACCGAGAGCGTCACCTGCGAGATAGCATATGTGCTTGTTGAATCTCTTTCGGGTGAGGAACGTGACGACTATCTGGTCGTCCCTGACGGCATTCTGGATCTGGAGGACGTTGTTTGCACCGACGTGTTGCTTGCACAACCGACCAAGCATCTGTGCAGTGAGGACTGCAAGGGC
>CAZDIN010000056.1:0-6571 GCA_964505515.1 uncultured Eubacteriales bacterium
ACTCCGTCACCGAGAAGCGTTCTGTGAAGGCCGGGCTTTTCAAGAAGATCGCGTTCGATGATGGACGAAAGGTTCTTGTGGTCGGCAATATGCTCAGCGAATACAACGAATGCAACGGGTACATAGGCAACGACTACGGTTGCAACATAAGACCAGCTGAAGTCCTTAATTCCGTCAAAGGCAGTGAGGAAGGTGAAATCAGGAACGCGGAAGAAGGTCGAAAGGGATACGCCGTCTGCAACCAGTTCCTTGAAAGGAGTAAAGTCGATCACCTTAAGGGCGTCGATACCTGCGGTGTAGCCGATAACGGTGAAGATCATAGCAACAGCGTATCCTGCAAGTATACCGATGATAAAGGGGATGAGCTTAACCATCTTCTTACCGTAGGTAGAGCAGATGATAACAACAAACAACGTAACCAAGGCGCATATCAGGGAAGCCCAGAGGCTTGTGCTCATAATATAAGCGCCGTTTCCATCGGTGGGGCCGTATGAGAACACGTCTTTGATAGCTGCGCCGGAAAGAGAAAGTCCGATGATGGCAACGGTGGGTCCGATAACTGCGGCGGGCATAAGCTTGTTGATCCAGTTTACGCCGACAAGCTTAACGATCAGAGCAATTACAACATATACAAGACCTGCAAGAACGGCGCCGATGATCATACCGAGGTAGCCGAGGGAAGCGGACACAGCTCCTGCAAAAGCGGCGGTCATAGAGCCGATGAAGGCGAATGAAGAGCCCAAAAATACAGGACTGCGGAGTTTAGTGAACAGCTGATAAACCAAGGTGCCGATTCCGGCGCCCAGCAGAGCAGCAGCACAGTCCATAGGGGGCATGCTGTCATAAGCAACACTGCCTGATTCGATCAAGCTGTTTACATTCCCGTTGATAAGAACAGGAACTACGATGGTCGCAGCCATGATAGCAAGAAGCTGCTGGAATGCGAAGACAATCAGTTGTGAAAACTTAGGCTTGTCTTCTACGTTGAAGATCAATTTCATTTTTCTACTCCTCCGTGATTTTAATATTGTTAAAAGGTAGCATTTACCATAATAACCGAAAAAAACACCCTGCCGATCTTGACAAGGTGTTGGGAACATGAGTCGAAACTTAAACGAGCAACCTTGCCAGTAACTGTTTACTGTTCTGTTAGTTGTGTTATCGTAATCGAGAATCTGTAAAAATTTTAATGTTCAATCTGATTGAAATTATACCATATTTGTCGAAACTTGTAAAGAGAATATTTACTCATTATTTCGAAATCGGTAAAATTCCCATTGCGGCAAGCTCGTCGTCGGTTACGGGATTTCTTGCCTTGTGATCGGAAAGCTGGGCCTTAACGTCGCTGAGTGTCAGATTGATCTGCTTTATGCGGTCATTAAAAGAGCGAACCGAACGCTCAAGATCAGAGCGAATGCTCGTAAGATCATCGACGGTGCTCTCGATCTGGGAGGCGGTAAAGCCGGCGGAACGGTCGGCGGTCTTAATAATACTGCGCGCGTTGTCCGACGCTTTGTCGACGATCTGCTTTGCGTCGGCCTTTGCCTCAACATAGACATTGCCGATCTTTTCATGCAGATTTTTATTCTTGTCAAGCTCAGCCTGAAGCTCTCCTGCCGTCGCAGAAAGCTCGGTTATAGCGTTTTCACACTCACTAAGCTTGTCTTCGAGAGCGGTGTTGATCTCAACAGCCTGCTTATACTGCTCCTCAATACATGCAAGGCGGTCCGTCAGCTCTCTTATCTTCTTTTCATCTTCCTCAGCTTTAGATGAGAACTCGGCCTGATATTCTTCAATATAGTTGAGCACCGATGACTTCCTAAACCCAAAAAGCGATTTCTTAAATCTTCCGTTTGCAGACATGATGAACCTCCAATACGGATTTTTCTTAATTATTATTATAGCAACATATAAAGCGGAATGCAACAAAAATATTCGTTGTTCTATACCCGTCGAATTCATCATAGTTTATAGCGAGGAGGGACAAGATGTCTGCTTACAGTGATATTCTTTATGCGTTTGACGATTCTCTCTCGTATATTCTGGGTCGCGTTCCGTCCGCAATTCAAAATCAGGTGCAGGAGATTCGTCTGCGGGTCGGTCAGTCGCTTGCACTGACTGTAAATAACAAAACAGTTTTTGTTAAGCAAAACGGCTCTGTGTCATACCTTGCAGACGGCGATTGCCGCATTATTAATGATAAAGATATTCTGCAAACTGTATCACGCCTGTGCGAGCGATCGCTTTATTCCTGTGAGTGTCAGCTGCGCAAGGGATATATCTCACTGCGAAACGGATGCAGAGCAGGGATAGGAGGTTGCTACAGTGATTCCCAAAGCGGAAATATGCGGTGCTATACCTCGGTCAATATTCGTATTGCAAATCAGGTGACAGGTTGCTCTCAGCCTATTCTCGAAGGCTTAGGGCATGGACTTCATAATATTCTGCTGGTGGGACCGCCGGGTTCAGGTAAAACGACCATGCTCAGAGATGTTGTGCGATGCTATTCAAATGATGGCTACAGGGTAAGCGTTGCTGACGAGCGCGGCGAGATAGCCGCGATGCATCAGCGAGGTTCGGGATTTGATCTTGGAAGTAACGTCGATGTTATGTCCGATGCAGATAAGTCCTTCGCAGTTCACGCACTGCTTAAATATTTTAATCCGCAGATAATCGTATTTGACGAGTTGTCGGATGACGCACTGTCGCTGCAGGCTTGTATGTCGAGCGGTGTGCATTTTATAACGACCCTACATTCAGATTCCATACAAAACACATTCAACAGACTTAAAATGCTGAATATAAGCAAAGACATGTTCGATGTATTCGTTCTGCTCAGCTCTGAAAGTGCAGGGCTTGTAAAAGAAATATATCATATTGGAGAAATGCATGAAGTGGATAGGAATAATGCTGATATCATCGGTGCCTGCGATACTCGGTTGGCTTCGTTACAGTCAGATGCACAGGCATCTTGACACACTGAGTAAGCTTATAGCCTTTGTTCAGGCTGTTTACCGTCAGATAAGGTTCAAGACCGAGCCGCTTAGAATGATACTGCTCGATATGTTAGGCTATGAGGATATGTTTCGCTTTGAACATGTAGATGATGAGAATATCGTCGATGCTTTTTTGTCACAACTGCAAAAGCTTGATGCCCCAAAAGAAGCTCTGTCCTGCGTTGAAAAAAGTTTCTGTCGTTTGCAGACAAGTGACGCCGATTCTGCCTGCGAGGAGCTTTTACTTTGTATAGAACTGCTCTCTCAAATAAAAGATGAGTTTGAGCAAGCAGTGAAGGTTAAAGCAGGCATGTATTTGAAATTAGGCTTTCTTGCTGCGGCGTTTGTAGCCGTAATTATGTTATAGGTGAAGAGTATGGATGTAGATTTTATCTTCAAAATTGCAGCGATAGGAATCATTGTAGCAGTATTTAATCAACTCTTAATAAGGTCGGGCAGAGAGGATCAGGCGATGATGACGACTATTGCAGGGTTAGTGGTAGTTTTAATGATGATAGTCAGCGAGATCAGTGAGCTGTTCGACGCTGTGAAATCTCTATTTGACCTATGAATATCATTACTGTTTCTGCCGTTTGTATAATCGTTGCGGCCATATCGACCGTATTTCGTCAGTATAAAAAAGAGTACGCAATATTTCTTGCGGTGCTGACCTCTGCTGTTATACTGTTCTTGGCTCTGCGTGCGCTTGTTCCGGTAATGGATGAAATGATAAATGCAGTGTCTTCAAATTCTGATGTTGAGCAATATCTGACCCTGATGCTCAAAGGCTTAGGAATATGTTATATCGGAAGCTTCGCGTCGGATATATGTAACGATTGCGGTGACAAATCGTTAGCGGACAAGGTCGAGTTGGCGGCAAAGGTGAGTATTGCTACGCTTTATGTGCCGGTTTTGCTCGACCTACTGACAGTCGCTACTGATATGATCAAGGCGTAGCTTATGAAAAGGTTGATCGTGACAGCAATTGCTTTGCTTGTAGTCGGCTTCTCTGTATTCTCCGTTTCGGCAGTTACCCAAGAGGAAGAGCTGAGATCTGTATACGAAGAATTCAATATCGATGAGATCGAAGAAGCAACGCCGGACTCAATACTAAACATTTACCGTGAGTTAGAGATAACACCGGAAGAGCCGCTCTCTGAAGATATAAACATTCTTGATATAACCAAAACCTTTCTCAATGATCTGCTTTCGGATTATACTCAGCCCTTTCGGTCTCTCGGCTATTTGATGATGATAATGATGCTCACATTTCTGATGGTAAACCTGCTTAAAAGCAAGGGCTGGGTACAAGATGTCAGCGATATGATAACCCTCTCATCCTGCGCGTTTATTTTGATAGATCCGATGAGCGAGCTGTTTGGACAGGTTTCTGAATCGATTTCGGCATGCACTGTCTTTTTGAACGCATTTATCCCTGTGCTTGCGGCGCTGTTAGCGGCATCAGGGTTTACTGCGGCATCGGGTACATATTCGGTGGTCATGGTGGCTTATTCCGACGCTTTCGCCGCCATCAACAACACTGTATTTTTGCCCTGTTGTCATATTCTGCTTGCCGCAACAGTCTGTACAACGCTTGCAAAGGTTCCTTTTTCGATTGCAAGCAGTGCTAAGAAGATGATAGTTACATTGCTGTCAGTGCTGACAACAGTGCTAACAGGCATCATCGGGCTGCAGACACGACTTAGCAGCGTTGGCGATAATATTGCGATCAAGGCGGCTAAATCAGCATTAGGCTCATTTGTGCCTGTCGTTGGAAGTGCGTGGGGAGATTCACTGTCGGTCATTCTCGGAAGCGTTGACCTTGTCAGGTCGTCGGTGGGGATATATGCAGTAATAACAGTTTTGCTTATCTTTATTCCGCCGCTTGTAAAACTTTTGATGTGGCAAATCGTCGTGTTGGTATCGAAGTCGCTTTTTGAAGTTGCCCAAAGGAAAGCGGTGGTTGAGTTGTTGAATTCGATTAGCGGATTACTGACAATTTTAATTGTCGTTCTGTTAAGTTCATTACTGTTGATAGTGATGACGGTACTTATCGTGCTGTCGCTTGGTAATTCGCTGTGAGTGGCTGGCAAAACGCGGTAACGGCGCTTTGTGTCGTGTCGGTTATAGGTGCTGCTGTAAGACTGCTGCTTCCCAATAATTCCTTGGGCGCCTCCATGAAAACAGTTATAAACCTTGTTGTTACCGCAGTTGTGATAAATTCCGCCCTTACATTGTTGGGCAAGCTGCCTGAAACCCCCGAATATACCTACTCGTCTGACAACCAACAGGCCGAAGCTTATCTTACCGACAGGGTGGTAAGATCGCTTACCGAAGAAATTGAAAACACTGTCCTTGATACGTTACAACAATTTGGTATAAAGAATGGACAAATCAGCATAGATTTTAACAAAGGCAGCTATGGTAATGTAACCTTAAAACATATTTTGGTCTACATTCCAAAGGAGCACGCGGCCGATAAGCAAAGGCTTAAGAATTTATTGCTTGAGAGGTTCGACGTGTTTTGCGACGTTGCTGTTCTGGAGGATGCAGATGAAACGGTTGAATGAAATATTAAATAAGAAAAATGCAGGTAGGATACTGTTTGCGGTCGCGCTTATCGGAATAGCGCTCATTTATCTCTCAACGATGATCGATAAGGACGAGAACAGCGCCCAACAGGTCGATGCCGACGCTCAATATGTTGAGAAGTTGGAGGAAAGGCTATCCTCTGTAGTTTCAAGTATAACGGGCGAGAAGGATGTGCAGGTGCTTGTCAGCCTTGAAAGCTCTGAGGAAACCGTATATGCCGATCTCGTCGATCAATCAAATGATAAATCAAGTGACTACGAGGGCGATTCTACGACCAAGTCACAGGAGAAGAGCGACACAAAGCAAAGCCTGATTCTTGTAGAGGATAAGGATGGGGCACAGCAGGCGCTTGTAATTACTACGATAGCGCCGACGGTAAGGGGTGTAGTCGTTGTATCTGCCTGCGCAGAAAACGAAGATGTCAAGGAACGCATTGTGGCAGCAGTCACAACGGCTTTGAATATATCATCAAAAAAAGTATGTGTTGTGGGGGTTTATGAACCATGAAGACAAGCGGTAAAAAGTTTTTTGCAAAAAAACAGGTCGTGACATCTGTTTTAGTTTTGATATTAGCGGCGGCTATATATGTAAACTGGAGATATGCGGACCCGAGCGGATTAACAACTGACGCCACATCTTCAACTGCCAAAACCGGTCAGGCGGAATATGTTGCAACTGATAACGTTACGATCGATACCGACTATTTCCAGAATGCGCGAGACGATCGTACAAAGGCCTATGAAGATGCAATTGCAGAATTTGAAGAGATCGAAAAGAGTGCAAAAGCAGGAGATGAGGAAAAGGCGCTTGCTTATAAGTCGCATATCGAACTCGTTGAAAGGCAGAGCAAGCAGTCTGACATTGAAGCCTTGATAAAAGCCAAGGGCTTCGATGAATGTGTGGTGGTCTTATCCGAGAACAGCGCTAACGTAGTTGTCTATGCAAAGGAGCTTTCGAACTCGGAAATACTGCAGATTCAGGAC
>CAZDIN010000057.1:0-4434 GCA_964505515.1 uncultured Eubacteriales bacterium
TCGCGCTGATGCGTATTATCAACGAGCCGAAGAGAGGCATCGGAGACACTACGGTAACTCATATGTCGAGGCTGTCGGAGGAAAACGGAGTGTCAATGCTGCAGATCGCGCGTGAGGCCGATGAGTATGCAGCTTTGGGACGCAGTGCAAACAAGCTCAAGGAGTTTGCGCATATGATCGATCGCTTGTCAGAACTCAGTGAGGAGACCGAGCTTCACGATCTGTTTGAAGCTGTGATGCGCGAGACGGGTTATCTTGCTTCCCTCGAAATGCTCGGAGATGCTGAAAAAGACCGAGTGGACAACGTTAATGAATTTTCGTCATCTATCCTTTCTTATGAGAGGGAAAATGAGGGCGCCGGCCTGTCGGGCTTTTTGCAGGAGATCGCCCTGATAACCGATATGGACCGCGAGGATGATGATGCGGATCGCGTGTGGATGATGACCATGCACACCGCGAAGGGTCTTGAATTTCCCGTTGTCTTCCTTGTCGGAGCGGAGGAGGGAATATTCCCCGGCAGCCAATCTATATACGGTTCAACTGAGGATATGGAAGAAGAACGCCGCCTCGCCTATGTAGGAATCACAAGGGCGAAAAACCGCCTGTACATAACTAATGCATCTTCGCGTATGCTGTTTGGACGCACCGAACGCGCCCGTGAGTCAAGATTTCTTGGTGAGATCCCCGATGAATTGCTTGAAAAGAAGCGGTCTGCTTATAATCGCAACTCTTTTGCGGCCTTCGGCGGACATAACGATGCGGCTCAGGACAGATATTCCTACCGACAAAGCGGATATGCCGAACAGACACCTCAAAAAAGCTTCAGCGTAGGCTCAAGTGCCGCACGCAAGTCAACCGATGGTGCTGCCTCGCAAAGCTACCGAGTCGGAGAAATGGTGCGGCATAAGGCCTTCGGCGACGGACTTATCGTATCCGCGGTCAAAATGGGTAATGACGTCATGCTTGAGATAGCATTCGACAAGGTCGGCACCAAGCGTGTCATGTCCAATTTTGCAAAGTTGGAGAAAATTTAACTTTTTTTCTCTCTTAGTTCACAGTAAAAGTCTTTTCTCATACTATGTTAGTGAAGTTTGGCTTCATATCATTAACATAGGAGGATGATTGTATGGCAGTACAAAGAGGCTCGACCGTCGCTTCGGGCGACTTCAGAGAAGCCGTTTGTATCGATGGCAGCCGCGTGTATGATTCGTGCTGTGATCGGGACTGTCTTGAGGATCTGAGGGTGTATTTTTCACCCGCAGGGCAGGAGTTGATCGAGCAGGCAGTGAATGTGCGTTGTCGCGGCTCCGAGGTCATCAATGTTTTCATCGACGTAGAACCCGTACACCTCAACAGAGGATTTTATTCCTGCGACCTGACCTTTTACTTTGCCGTAAAATATGACGTTTATACGGCAATAAATACCCTTCCGACCACTATTGAGGGTATTACAGCATTTCAGAAGAAGGTCATTCTGTATGGCAGCGAGGGAAAGGTAAGAACCTTCTCCAACATGCCCGACGGAGAAGTTGGCGGCGGATGTCAGACCACGCCCCTTAATAACCTTCCCAGATGCGTTGTCGAGTGTGTTGACCCCGTAACCCTCGGCTCGCGTATCTGTGAGCTTCGCGGAAACTATGACGTGTGCCTTATCCCAAGCTGCGTTGCCGACCGCATCGGCGGAGAGATCGTGACCGATCTTGCTCCGGGAAGTAAGATCGCACTTGTAACCCTCGGCCTGTTCACCATCGTACAGTTGATCAGAAATGTGCAGATGCTCATTCCCGTTTACGACTTCTGTATCCCCGAAAAAGAATGTGACAACTCGACCGATAATCCCTGTGAGGTCTTCGGACGCCTGCGTTTCCCGACGGAAGACTTTTTCCCGCCGCGTGAATGTGACATGGAGGACACCCTCGAGTAAATTCATATCGGTCGGATCACCACGGCGAAAAGCCGTGGTGATTTTTTATACTTGTGCTTGAATTAGCGGCAGAGATATAGTATAATACTCAAATATAGGCGCATTTTCCGCCTTGAAATTATGTTGTGCTCAGGAGTTTTCAATGGAAAAGGATATCAGAATTTTACCCATGCTCGTTATGCGCGAGGTGGTCGTGTTTCCAAATATGATTATGCACCTTGACGTCAGCCGTCCTGCTTCGGTCAAGGCTGTTAATGCTGCAGTTGACGGTGACCGTTATATCTTCCTGACTGCTCAGCGTGATTCCGTCGCTGAGGAGCCGGATATCAAGGATATCTGCCGTATTGGTTGCGTTGCGATAATCAGGCAGGTCATCTCAACCCCCAACGAAGATAACGTGCGCATCGTCGTTGAGGGACTTTATCGCGGAAAATGGGACAGCGTACTGTCATGCGAGGATCATTTTCAGGTTGGTGTCAGCGTTTATGCCGATAAGATGGCGCGTGTCGACCTTGAAGAAAAAGAGGCGACCCTGCGTTACCTGAAAAATCAGTATACTATATATGAAAATATGCTGCATAAAAGCCCGTCAAGTGCTCTGCGCAAGGTGAGGGCGGAGGACGACCTCGGACACCTATGCGATCTTATCGCGTCACAGATATCGATGCCTTGGGATAAAAAGCAGTCAATTCTTGAACAGGCTTTCGTTGCAAAGCGGGTAAGAATGATAATCGATCTGCTGAGTGAGGAAAGCGAGATCCTGCGATATACTAACGAGATAAACGAAAAGGTGCAGCGCAGTGTCGCTGAAAATCAGCGTGACTATTACCTGCGCGAGCAGATAAAGGTGCTCAACGAGGAGCTTTACGGCGACGATGATTACGATGAGATCGCCGAATACCGCTCTTCTATCGACAAGCTTGACGCGTCCGACTTTGTTAAGGACAAGCTTCGCAAGGAGCTTGATAAGCTTTCGAGAATGCCGCAGGGCGCCCATGAAGCAACGGTGGTCTATAACTATCTCGACACCTGCCTCGAACTGCCTTGGGGAGTCTGCTCAGAGGATGCGATCGACCTTGCAAAAGCGAGGAAGATCCTCGATAAAGAGCATTTCGGCATGCAGAAGGTCAAGGAGCGCATTCTTGAAATGCTCGCAGTAAGAGATCTTGCACCCGATCAGCAGGGACAGATACTCTGTCTTGTCGGCCCTCCCGGTGTTGGTAAGACCTCGATTGCCGCGTCAATTGCCGCCTGCATGGGCCGAAAATATGTGCGTGTTGCCCTTGGCGGCATAAAGGATGAATCGGAAATTCGCGGACACCGCCGCACCTATATCGGCGCTATGCCCGGCCGTATAATCGACGCGATAAAGATCGCGGGCACATCCAATCCGCTTATGCTGCTTGATGAGATCGATAAGATAGGCAGCGATTTCAAGGGAGATTGTTCCGCCTCCTTGCTTGAGGCGCTTGATCCCGAGCAAAATCGCACCTTTCAGGATCACTATGTGGACATGCCTTACGATCTGAGCAAGGTGCTTTTCATCACCACCGCAAACGATTCGTCTTCCATTCCGTCGGCCCTGCTTGACCGAATGGAAGTTATTGAGCTGCAAAGCTATACCCGTGAGGAGAAATTCAATATTGCTAAAAAGCACCTCGTAAGAAAACAACGCAAAAAGCACGGGCTTACAGGGAAGACCTTCCGTATCAGTGATACTGCGATATACGAGATCATAGACGGCTATACCCGTGAGGGCGGCGTCAGGACCCTTGAGCGAAGGATCGCATCTCTGTGCCGCAGGGCAGCCTGCAGTATCGTCGAGGGTAAGGCTGAATCGGTTGCCGTTACTCCGTCTAACCTTAAGGATCACCTCGGATGCCGCAAATACAGAAATGATGGTATCTATAACCAAAAGGATGAGATCGGTCTTGTAAACGGTCTTGCGTGGACCTCTGTCGGCGGCGAGATCATGCGCCTTGAGGCCGCCGCACTTGCCGGAACGGGAAAGATCGAGCTGACAGGCTCGCTCGGAGACGTTATGAAGGAATCGGCTAAAACTGCGATAGGATACGTTCGCAGTAGGGCGGATACTCTTGGCATCGACAGTGACTTCTACAAGACCCGCGATATCCATATCCACGCTACCGAGGCGGCTGTGCCCAAGGACGGTCCATCAGCCGGCATCACAATGGCGACGGCTATCGTTTCGGCTCTTACAGGCAGGGCGATACGCCACGATGTTGCCATGACGGGAGAGATATCTCTGCGCGGTCGCGTGTTGGCGATAGGCGGCCTGAAGGAAAAGACTATGGCGGCCTACAAAGCAGGTGTTAAGACTGTGCTTATTCCTCAAGAGAACGCCCCTGACCTTGATGAGATCGATCCTGTTGTGCGTGACAGCCTGAGGTTTGTTATATGCGACAGTATGGATACCGTGCTTAATGAAGCGCTTGTATAAGGAGTTATTATGAATTATAACAAGGTTTATTTCGAGGCGGCGTACGGCA
>CAZDIN010000057.1:4444-6510 GCA_964505515.1 uncultured Eubacteriales bacterium
GCTCTAATGTCGGCAAGTCCTCCTTGCTCAACAAGCTTATGAACCGTAAGTCACTTGCCCGAGTGAGCAGCACCCCCGGTAAGACGGTCACCGTCAACTTTTTCAGGCTTGACGAGGTGCGCTTTGCCGATCTGCCCGGATACGGTTTTGCTAAGGTAGGGGACAGCGAAAGAAGACGCTGGTCGGATCTCATGGAGGGGTATTTCCAAGGAGATCGCAACCTGCGGCTTGTTGTACAGCTTTTGGATATGCGTCATCCGCCTTCAAAGGATGACGTTACAATGCTCAGTTTCCTTAAGGATGCTGATATACCCTTCGTGCTGGTGCTGACCAAGAGTGACAAGCTTAACAAGACCGAACGCAACAAGCGTTTGGAAGGCTTTGCCGAAGAACTGAAATTCCTGGGTGAGTATAAAGCGGTGCCTTTCTCCGCCTTGAAGGGCGAGGGTGTTGAGGAACTGCGCGGTATAATTGAAGCAACGCTCCGCGATTGACAGGAGGAAAATTTGTGGAAAACAGTTATTCAGTAAATGAAAAAGGACATTTGACCGTAGGCGGCATCGATTGCGTCGAGCTTATTAAGGAATTCGGCTCACCGCTTTATGTTCTTGACGAGGATATTATTCGTCGCAACTGTGCTCAGTTCCGCGAGTCGATAGATGAGAATTATGACTCGAACGGGCTTTGCCTTTATGCGTCAAAGGCTTTCTGTTGCAAGGAAATGTGCCGCATTATTGAGGATGAAAAATGCGGATTAGATGTCGTGTCCGGCGGAGAGATATATACCGCGTGGAAGTCGGGCTTTCCGATGGATAAAGTGGTATTCCACGGCAATAACAAGACTCTGCAGGAACTTGAACTTGCAGTCCGATGCGGTGTCGGAAGAATTGTTGTTGACAATATAAACGAGCTGCATACCCTTGAGGATGTATGCCGTCGCACCGACAGGAAGAGTAGGATATATCTTCGTATAAAGCCCGGTATCGACGCTCATACCCATGACTTTATCCGCACAGGTCAGATCGATTCAAAGTTCGGATTTGCCCTTGAAACGCAGGAGGCACTTCATGCCGTTGAACAGACCCTGTTGTGCGAGCATCTGACCCTGACCGGCTTGCATTGTCATATTGGATCGCAGATATTTGAGCTTGACCCATTTACCCTTGCGGCAGAGGTCATGGTCAACTTTATGGCTGAGATCCGCGATAAATTTGCGCTGACGGTCGAGGAGCTTGACCTTGGCGGCGGATTTGGAATCAGGTATACCCAAAAGGATCACCCGTTGCCTTACAGTGATTTTATGCGCCCTGTTTCAGCTACCGTCAAGCGTCTTTGCGCTAAGCTCAGATTCCCGATCCCGAAGGTCATGATCGAGCCGGGCCGCGCCATCGTCGGTCCTGCAGGCATGACGCTTTATACCGTCGGCTCGGTCAAAGAGATTCCCGGTGTGCGCACCTATGTTTCGGTCGACGGAGGAATGGGCGACAATCCGCGATACATCCTCTATGGAGCGGAATATGAGGCGATTGTTGCAAACAAGGCCGCCCTTGAAAAGACTGCTACGATGACCCTCGCGGGAAAATACTGCGAAAGCGGTGACCTTATCGGTGAAAACATGCCTATTCAACAGGTTGAGGCAGGGGACATACTTGCAGTCCTCGCTACAGGCGCATACAACTACTCGATGTCGAGCAACTATAACCGTATGCCGCGCTTGCCTGTGGTGATGGTGCGTGAAGGTAAGGCTCGCGTCGTAGTACGCCGCGAAACCTACGATGACCTTATCAGGTTAGATGTTTAGCGTTTGCTGAATCCGATAGGGACAAATTGGTTAAATTTGTCCGCGGTTATGATAATAGATTTGTTAATCGTAACTAAATATGAAAAATATGGTTAAAAATATAACAAATTTGTTGCAAATCCAATTGATTTGGGTTACAATATTAGCAGAATTTTAATTTGGAGGTAATTCAAATGGCAGTAAAAGTAGCTATCAATGGTTTTGGCCGTATCGGCCGTCTCGCTTTCCGCCAGATGTTCAATGCTGAGGGCTATGAGATCGTCGC
>CAZDIN010000058.1:0-6441 GCA_964505515.1 uncultured Eubacteriales bacterium
AGTTCCTTAAACCTATGCAAACGGGCATCCTCACTGCGCTGATAATCATTTTCACGCACCTCGTTGGCAGGTATCAGATTGACGTGGCAGAGCATTCCGTGAAGCTTTTTCGCCAAAAGCTCGGCAGATTCGTCGGTGTCGTTGACCCCCTTTATCATGGCATACTCAAATGAGATGCGGCGGTTGGTTGCTGCAATATAATCGCGGCAGGCCTTAAGCAATTCGTCAACGCCCCATTTGTTATTGATGGGCATGATGCTCGACCTTATCTCGTCGCTGGGTGCGTGCAGCGACACCGAAAGGGTGAGCTGAGAACGCAGTTCCATAAACCGATATATGCCGTCGACCTTTCCGCAGGTAGAAAGTGAAATGTGCCGCGCACCTATATTCAGGCCGTTCGGGTCACCGACAAGCTCCAAAAAGCGCACGACATTATCGTAATTGTCAAACGGCTCGCCCATTCCCATCAGGACTATGTTGGATATTCTTACTCCTCTGTCGCGCTGAGCGGTCATGATCTGCGCAAGTATCTCGGACGCAGTAAGACTGCGCGCAAGTCCGTCGATGGTCGATGCGCAAAAGCGGCAGCCCATACGGCATCCGACCTGAGTCGACACGCAGATACTGTAGCCGTGATGATATTTCATCAGCACGCTTTCGATAAGCAGTCCGTCATTCAGACGGAAAAGATACTTAACAGTTTCGTCGAGCTTGGATTCAAAGCGCATCTCAACCTGCGCGTTGGCGATATATCCGTTTTCGGCAAGGGTAACGCGAAGTTCTTTTGATAGATCGGTCATCTCATCAAAGGAGGTCGCTCCCTTTTGCAGCCATGAAAACAACTGCTTTGCGCGGAATTTTTGCGCGCCTAAGGATACCAGCACCTGCTCCAGCTCGGGCAGGGTCATCGAGCGGTAATCATAGCACTCCAAAGGATCACTCCCTTTTCAAACAAGCAAAATAAAATCCGTCGGTTTCTTCAAACGGCATAAGCGTCTGCTCCTGACCGACAAGAGAAAACTCCCTATTCTGCTCCAAAAAGGCGGTCAGCACATCATGGTTTTCCTTTTTAAGCAGGGTGCAGGTGGAATAGACAAGCAGTCCGTTTACTGCAAGATATCGGGATGCAGTAGTCAGTATTTTTAACTGAATATCAAATAAACTATCCGCATCAAAAGCGGATTTGTATTTTATCTCGGGCTTGCGGCGAATGACGCCTATTCCCGAGCATGGCACGTCACACAAGACTCTGTCGAAACTTCCGAGTTCAGGATCAAATACAGTCGCGTCGCCAACCGACGCGGTCACGTTCTCAAGTCCAAGGCGACGGGCACCCTTGCGGATAAGCTCGGCGCGGTGAGGATGAAGGTCGCGCGCGACCACCTCTCCCTTGCCATTCATGTGCTCTGCGACGGTGAAGGTCTTGCCGCCGGGTGCGGCGCAGACATCCAGCACTCTCATTCCGTCCTGCGCATCTAACGCGGCACAGCAGAGCTGACTTGAAAGATCCTGCACATGAAAACGGCCCTTCTTGAATGCTTCGGTATTTTCGGCGCTGCCCCTGACAAGCCGAACCGCGTCATCCACCAGGTCTACCCTTTCGGCATCGAGTCCCTGAGCAGAGAGGTCGCGAACAAGGTCATCGGCAGTCGTTTTCAGCGTGTTGACCCGCAAATATGTAGTGGAAGGCTCCAGCCCTGCGGTAAGGATCCTTTCAGCCACCTCATAGCCGTAGTCATCGACAAGCCTTTGCACAAGCCATTCCTCACATGAGCAACGAACAGAGAGTGCCTTAGCCGTATTTTCGGTCGGCAAGGCAGGTTCTCCTGCGCGCTGAAGGCTTCTCAAAACGGCGTTGACAAGACCCGCTGCGTACTTGTCCTTTGAGCGTTTGATGAGGTTGACCGACTCGTTTATCGCGGCAAAGGGCGGTATCCTGTCCATATAAAGCAACTGAAACGCCGCGATACGCAGGGCGTTGCGCACCGACGCTGAGAGCTTGTCCAAGCGACGTGAACAGTACTGCTGCAGGCAATAGTCGAGGGTCATCCTACGGTCGAGCACGCCGTAAAACAGCGCAGATGCCAATGCGGCATCTGCACCGGAAAGCTCAGATTCTTTTAGCATGCGGTCGAGGACGATGTTGGAATATCCTCCCTCATCGTCGACCGAAACGAGCGCTTTGACGGCAATTTGACGTGCGTTTTGCATAGTTCATCGTCTCCTTGAGCCGTTGACGCGAAGTATGAAATAAAACAGAGAAAGCAGCGACTGCAAAAGGGCGGCAACATAGGTCATCGCGGCGGCGCTGAGTGTCTTGCGAGCCGCTGTATATTCCTCCCCGTAAAGCAGGTCACGGTCCTGAATGGCTCGAAGCGCCCGTCTGCTCGCGTCACATTCGACAGGCAGAGTGACCAACTGGAACAGCACCGAAAGGCTGAACAGCACCAAGCCTGCTATCATAAGTCCGAAGAAATTGAGCACAGCGCCGAATAAGAAAAGCGGCAGAGCTAACTGCGACCCGAGGTTGCAGACAGGCACAAGTGCTGTGCGCCATTTTACAGGGCGGTAGCCGGACGCATACTGAGCGGCGTGGCCTGCTTCGTGCGCCGCAACGCCGATGGCGGCAACCGAACGGCTGTCGTAGACCGATTCGGAAAGTCGGATAACGTTTGATTTTGGGTCGTAGTGGTCGGTAAGGTCTCCCGACACGCGCTCAACTCTCACTCCGTCGACCCCGTACTGAGCCAAAACCGCCTTCGCGGCGTCGGCACCTGTAAGACCACGCGAGTTGTCATAGGAAGAGTACTTCCTGAAGGTAGAGCGAACGCGGAAGCTCGCCCAAAGCACCAAAATGATGCCGGGCAGCATAAACAGATAATATTGAAAATAGCCACCGTAATAATAGTAAAACGGCATTTAATGACCTCCTTAAAATTAAAGGGCGCCTAAAACTGTACCCTCGGCAACCGACCTGCCCTTAAGCCATTCGGCTGCAGGCATCCTTTTGGAGCCTTCAAGCTGAATGTCGAGCAGTTCAAGTTCCATTCCGTCACCGCAGGAAACGCAGAGTGACCGCTCCGATCGGGTAACGGAGCCTGCAGGCGCATTCGTTTTGCCTGCGACGCGCGCCGAATAGACCTTGAGCCGTTTGCCGTCAAGGATAGTATACGCTATCGGCCACGGATTAAAACCGCGAACCATATCTGAAAGCGATCCAGCCGACTTCGAAAAGTCCAGAATTGCCATTTCTTTACTGATAATCGGAGCAAAAGTTGCCTGAGCCTCGTCCTGCTTTTCGGGGGTTATCTCCCCTTTTTCAAGCTTTTCGAGGGTGGAAACTATCAGTTTCGCACCTAAAGCGGAGAGCCGCTCAAACAGCTCGCCTGCCGTTTCATTTTCGCCGATGGGGGTTTCAGCTTTTTCAAGCATATCGCCTGTATCCATGCCCTCGTTAAGCAGCATGGTGGTGACGCCCGTATGGCTGTCGCCGTTGACGACCGCCCACTGAATAGGCGCCGCGCCGCGATATTTAGGCAGGAGTGATGCATGGACGTTGATGAAGCCAAAGGGCGCGGCCTCAAGCATGTCGGTGGGTATCAGCTTGCCGTATGCAACAACCACCACCGCATCGGGCTTTAACTGCCGCAACCCCTCCGTCTGCTCGGCGTTGCGAAGAGAAACAGGCTGGCGCACCTCGATACCGTGGTTGAGGGCGCACTGCTTGACGGGCGTGGGGAATATCTCCCTTTTGCGTCCGACCGGCTTATCGGGCTGTGAATAGACGGCGACGACGTCATGACCTGCGTCTATCAGTGCCTCAAGACAGCCTACGGCGAAATCAGGGGTTCCCATAAATACTAAACGCATAAATTACTACCCCTCATATTTGCAGATAGCTTTGGTTTTGAAGACCACGCCGTCCAGATGGTCGATTTCATGACAAAAGGCGCGTGCCTTCAGCCCCTCGCCCTTTATCTTGAAGGTCTTGCCGTAGCGGTCCTGCGCCTCGACAATGACCGAGTTGGGACGCGAAAGGACGAAATATTCCTGCGGAAACGAAAGGCAGCCTTCAACCGCCTCCTGCTTGCCGCTTTGTCCGACGATTCTGGGGTTTATAAGCTCGATCTTTCCGTCGCCGCAGTCGATGACTACCACTCGGCGCAGAATACCCACCTGCACCGCCGCAAGACCTACACCGTCCGCCTGATACATGGTCTGCGCCATGTCGTCAAGCAGGCAATGCAGACGCTCGTCAAATTTTTCGACGGGACGGCTTACCTTAAAAAGACGCTCGTCATCCTCTTTGATTATATTTCGGATAGCCATGTTTCTAACACCTCAGAATGTATTTTCGGGGTTGATGTCCGCAAAAGCGGTAACATCCTTGTTGTTTGGATCTTTACAAAAATCGCGCAGTACCTGTGCAAGCATTGCACGGAAATCGCGAGAGTTATGGGTCTTTATCAATATGCGGTACCTGTATTTTCCGCTTATTTTAGGCACCGCAGCAGGTGAAGGCCCGAGCACTATCATCTTCACGTCGGGGAAGCGGTCGTCGTTAGCCTCCTTCAGCAGCTGCATCAGACGAAGGGACGCCAGACGGGTCTGCTCAGACGATTCGCCGACAAAGCCGACCAGACAGACCGAGCAATAGGGCGGATATATCATTACCTTGCGTGTAAGTATCTCCTGCTCGTAGAATTTATCGTAATCCTGCTCGGCGGCGAGGTTGATAATGTCATTATCGGGGGAAACCGTCTGCACTACGGCGATCCCCTCGTCATCGCCGCGACCCGAGCGACCGATGACCTGCGTTAGCAGTGAAAACGTCTTCTCGTAGTTTCGGTAGTCCTCGCTGTAAAGCGAGCCGTCGGCGCCTAACACACCGACAAGGGTAACGTTGGGGAAATTCAGTCCCTTTGCGACCATCTGGGTGCCGAGCATGATGTCGTACTCACCGCGTGCAAATGCCGAAAGCTTTTCTTCATACGAATTGCGCGCCATTGTACTGTCAGCGTCCATGCGGAGTACTCTCGCTTCGGGGAATAGCTCGTTGAGCTCCTGCTCGGCACGCTGTGTGCCGACGCCCGAATATTTTATGTGCTCTGCGCCGCATTCGGAGCATTTGCTCGCGAAGGGCACCGAGTAACCGCAGGTGTGACACATCAGGCGGTTGTTGGCGGAATGGTAGGTCAAGGACAGGCTGCAATTAGGGCAGGTCATGACCTGCGAACAGCTGCCGCAGGTCACGATAGTATTATGTCCTCTCCTGTTGAGCAGCAGAATAGTCTGCCGCCCTGCTTCAAGCGCCTCGCCGATGCGCATTTTCAAGAAACGGCTGAAGGGCGAGGTATTACCCTCGCTAAGCTCCTTTCGCATATCGACGGTATGCACCGAAGGAAGCTGTGCCTGACCGTAGCGATTGTTAAGGCGGAAGATAGCATACCTCCCGCTCATCGCGGCAGAAAAGGTTTCGACCGACGGGGTCGCCGATGCAAGCAGCAGCAGAGATCTATGATATGCGCACCTGAAACGCGCAACATCCCGCGCATGAAAGCGCGGCGACGATTCGGATTTGTAGGTGTGCTCCTGCTCCTCGTCCATGATGATAAGTCCAAGGTCCTCAAAGGGTGCAAAGACCGCTGAGCGAGTGCCGATCGCAACAAGGGCTTCACCTTTTTTCACCCGTTTCCACTCATCAAGGCGCTGGCCCATCGACATTGCAGAATGGAAGACCGCCACCTTACCGCCGTAGCGTCGGTTGAACAGTTCGAGGGTCTGCGGTGTCAGGGAAATTTCCGGCACCATGACGATAACACCGCGGCCTTGTGCTACGACCTCGTCAACGACCCGCAGGAAGACCTGCGTTTTGCCGCTTCCCGTAACGCCGTAAAGCAGAGCCGCAGAGCCATTCTGACTGCGGTACAGCTCCATTATGCCCTCAAACGCAGCCTTTTGCTCGTCTGTAAGGGATATCGGTGCATCGGCGTGGGTCGCACTGTCGTATTTGGTGCGGTAGATCTCGCTGTCGTAGCAGACGACTGCGCTTTTTTTCTCAAGGGCAGTGATAACAGCCTGAGTGACCCCTGTAAAGTAGCAGACCTCCTTGACGGTAGCGGCGCCGACCTCGGTCAAAAGCTCTATGACACTTTTTTGCTTAGGCGTCCACTTGCCGCTTGGGTCAAGGTCATCGCTCAGGCGTACCATACGCACGGTCGCGTCACCGACACGGCGCACCGCGTCGTCGACACGAACGGCAAGCCCCTTTGCAACCAGCTCGTCGGGCAGGCGGCTATCCGGCTCCAGCTCCATCAGTTCAAGCAAGCGGCTGCGTTCAACTGTTGAACGGCTGTTGATAAGATAGGATAGCATCAGCCTTTCGGTGTCGTTTAGTCCGTCGGGCAGGTTATCCGCATCAAGCCCCTCTTTAGCTCGGTA
>CAZDIN010000059.1:0-4970 GCA_964505515.1 uncultured Eubacteriales bacterium
GCAAAGATGACAATCATTATGTGCAAATGATTTGGCATAATTACATATGAACATAAAGACACGGCGTCATACGTGCTATCCCAATTTTCTAACTCTTCCAAAACGACCCTTCCAATGTTGGATAACGGGAGATTTTGCGGGCGAACACAGTTCGCCCCTACTATGTTCCATTTGAATTCTTGTGGGTTAACATCGCCGTTCCAAAAATAATTTTGTCTGTCTTTAGTGCATATCGTTATGAAATATGCGCCGCAGGAGCTGTAGTCGTAGTCCTCCAGACGATTTCTTTTCCTTGTCGGCATTTGATTTTCCATTATAATCACCGAGAGCATTATATCACGCTCTAACATCGAAAACCACCCTTGCCAAAAATCAATCCTCGAAATTTTCCTCTTTTCCTACTCCGAAGACGCGGTAATTTTCATTCCGCATCCTCGGAGAAGTCAAAGGGGTGTCTGGCGACAAAAGGAGTTTGCGTTTTTTATATTAACGGACGTCGGAGACGCCTACCCCTACAAAGCAAGATTAACAGATGCCATGAAGTAGAGGTTTTGAAGGATTCCAAAGGGTCGCTGACCCTTTGGTCGTTGGGAAAGGGGTTCAAAGGGGAAAACTGTCGATAAGTTTTCCCCTTGCGGTCTTTTCCATCTTTCTGGCGGCAGAAAGATGGTGCCCTGCGGCATGAGCACAGGCTTTCGTCTGTTTGTCCGCGCATTTAGATTTCGATATCGCACTTCCTCGTCACGCGCGTTAACTCGTTTTCCTTTGCATAATACACGTCTTTCAAAACTGACATGTAAATTATTCCCTCGTAATGACTTTTATATCAACAAAAGGATTATACACTACATTTGCATGAAAAGTGACACTCACCAAGTGTCATTTTCTTAACCCATAAAAAAACACCTACAGAGCGCACTCTGTAGGTGTTTTTCATAATCATAGCTTAAGGCAAAATGTAAATATCCACTGTTCGCACGCCGAAGTTGATACATTCAGACCTGCTGTTGAAATAAAGGTCAACGATGCGATTGGTAGTCTTTGCGAATCCGCCCGTATCCTCCGCTACGGCATATCCGTAGATATAAGACCCGTCACTGCAACGGATAAACATCTTCGTATGCAGGGGAATGACGTTTGTGTTTACAGCGATATATCCTGTGCGCGGCACCTTTCCCGTGCAGGTGCGGTTGCCCGTCCATGTGTATGCGGATGCCTTACCGCTGATCTTCTTTGTGTAGTTTACAGGGATACCGTTAGCGTCAAGCGCAAAATCCGTATCGGGTGCAAGCCCTGACACGCACTTGCCCTTGATAGAGGAATAGGTATTGGCGGCTGAGTTGCTTGCGGTGGGGGTCACGGTAGTCACCTTTTTGGTTCCAACCGTCTTGACCGCCGCGACGGCCTCTTTGGTGATGACCTCGCTAACGATCTCGGTGCTGACGACCTCGCCGTCTACGAGCTTATAGGAATAGGTCACCGCCTTGATTCCTGTTGTGCCGGCGGTGGTCTTGACCGTCCCCTCGTTAAGTGAGGAGGAATAGACCGTCTTGGTGGAGAAGGGGATGCTTACCTCCTTGACCTCGGTCTTGTAATCAACGTCGGTAACTACGATAGCCATGTCGGACGAAAGATCAGCGTCAAGCGCATAGTTGATAAGGTCGTTATCATCGAGCTTGATGCCTGCTTCCTTGAGCGCATCCTCTACGCTGCCGCCTGTAGTTTCAAGCTTATAGGTCTTGCCGTTGGCGTCAACTGTAACAAAGAAGGCGCGCATCAAAGTAATGCTGCCCGTTCCCTTTTCAAAACCGCTGAAACGGTACTCGTCGGCGCCGTCTAATTCTATCCCCGCTTCATTGAGGATGGTGTCGGCGTCGCCGCTGAGCGTGTACACCGTGGTAACGTCTTCGCCGTCGCTGATGGACACTGCCTTGGTCGCGACGTCGAGGAAGGTGACGCTCAGAAGAGTGACGGCGGTCATGGCGGCAAGCAGCATATACGGCTTGCGGATCGCACCTAACACGCGCATCAATTGTTTTAAGCGAATCATAAAAATCTCCCTTGAAATAAGATGTACGAAACACGCCGTACAACCCTATTTTATTTCGGCAAATGGGATTATATTCAATTTTTTGCCCAATGTCAACCTTTTTTACCGGCACTTGTTTGGTAATGTTGCACAAGCAAAAGGGGGTGACCCCTCAAAATTTGCACCCAAACTTGCTCCGAAAAGGGCGAAAAAAAGGTTACAAAATGGTTACAAAAATTAAATCTTGTGCAAGTTCACTGATTTTTGTGAACCTCGTTCACAAACGCGAAAAACCGCGTGGTTAGTGGGGTTTTGGGCGGTCGAAGTTGCCTTGAGCTTCGATCTTCAAGCCGTTTTCGACCTAAAATCAGGTTGACGTAACAGCCTAAATGTAAAAAAATGGCATTTATTTTTCTTATTTAGAAAAATAAATGCGAAAATTTGTTTGAAATTTTTATAATTTTTTTATTTTTGAGGGCGTTTCAGGGCTTTTGCAGGCGTTTTATGAGGCTGTAGCATCTAATTCATTGCAAGGCTCTCCCTTTGGTAGAGCTTCCGACACAGTCGGCGAGCGGTCGGTGGCAGAAGCACAGGCAGTCGCCTGATTATCCGCGCAGGCAGTCGCCTGTTTGTCCGCGTTTTGAAGTTAGAGATTAACAAAATCGTATATCTCGCGTGCCAAGCGCGGCGGTTAAAAACGGAAGGCGGAACGCCCCCTGCAATTATTCGTTTTTCATCATTCATCAGCTAACGGCAGAGGCGGATCCCTGCCCTGCGGATCTTGCTTTCCTTACATTATATATATAATATACAATATCCCTCGGCGAGAGTGCCGAGGGATCTACGTTTATATATCAATAAATTCTCTGAATCGGGGCAGCATTCCGATCTTGTCGGGCACATGTGGCGGCATCTGCAGGATGTCGTGGCCGGGGAAATGGTTACCCTCGATCAAAACAGGGCCGTCGGGCGTTACGGCGATATCCCAACCGACATAGCCCAAGCCGTCGACCATTGTCGCTGCCTTTTCACACATGGCGAGCGATTCCTTCCAGAAGGGTAGCTTGCGTCCGACGATGGCACAGTTTGTCATCGGGTGAGTGTCGTAGTAGTTGGAGTCCTTATCGAAGGCGGCGTACTCGATAACGCCGTCCTCAAGACGTATGGGCGCCGCCATACCGCCTGCGTTGATGTTGTCGACAAAGCGTCCGCCGTTGCCGATACGGATAAAAGCGTATACGACGTGTGGCTTTTTGTCCCTGCCGATGACGGTGACGATGCGCAGAGTATTGATGGAATGAGGGTATATCTCCGAAACCTCACCGTGCTGGTCGAGGCAGTCCTCGATCAGTCCGCTGCCCTGAGCCTTCAGATGCTCGTAAAGGGCGTGGACGTCGGCAAAATCCGATTTGTAAAGCTTTTCCACTCCCTTGCCGCAGGTGGAAGCGGCAGGCTTGGAGATAACGACCTCGCGATCCTCCATAAAGCGTGCAAGCTCCTCCTCATCGGCGGTGGACATGTTCAGCCAACCTCTGCCGAGAAACTCAGCAAACGTAGTGTTGAACAGGGTCTTGTCCTCGACCTGAGGATAGCTTTCGCGTTTGTTAAGGCGGGCGACAATGGTGTTGTTTACGCCGCGTGTGACATAGGTTTCCCTCTGCGCAGGGGTGAGGTTGTAGAACTCGCAGAGGCGGTAGTCGGAGTAGCCGGCGCCGTATTTAGTGCCGCAGCGTATCATGTCGATAAAAAGCCACAGGCGGCTCTTCCCCGTCTGGCGATGTATCTGTCCGACCACGCGGAGCATCGCGCCGTAATCCATGCGAAGAATACGCTTTACGAGATACTTAAGCCTCTTCATTCGGCGTCCTCCGCCTTGACGGGCGCCTCGTAGTTGTCGACGGCCGCCTCAGGCACCTCGTCGGGCTGCGGAACGGACCCGTCGGCGATCGCCTTTTTCAACTCCTCGGTCAGCCGCTCGCCCTCTTCCTTTGATACGGGGCGAACGATGCACAGAGGGGTCTGCTGACGCGCCTGATCGAGAGGGTTGTCCTTGAAAATGGCGCGTGCTTTATCGATCTCAAACTTTTTATTGCTTCTGCCAAGCACCTCGACCCCCAGATCGTTCGCGTCGATGATGACGACCTCGCAGCCTGTCTTTGCTTTCAGGCGCGCAGCGACCTCGTCGGGCTTTTTGGGTGCGAGCTTGGCGTAGTGGTTATAGGGCGGCAGTGTGCAGTCGCAGGGGCCGTCGATGGCGCGTGCGCGAGGGCCGCAGATGCGATAAAAGACACCGCGGATGCCGAACAGCTTGGTTACCGCACTGCAGGCGGCGGCAAAGAGTATCTTCGGCGCGCCGAGCTCGCGGATGGCAAGTTCCATCGTCCACGGGGAGCCGAGGCCGATGCCGTAGGGAGTCTTGTAAACGAATTTGCAGAGTATCCTTGCCAGTCGGGAAGGCTTGATCTCGTCGATGGGGAAGGCGCGACCCTGACTGATGGCGACGATCTTCTCGCTGATGAAGATCATGTCGTCCTTTTCGAGATATTTAATAAGGTAGCGGTCCATCATTTCCTCGAGGTCATCACCGCTCATGACGACGTGGGTGCGGACGGGATAACGGGCAAAATCGCCCCATTCGGTTGAAATGACAAGGTTTTTTGTTCCGTTTGGGATAAAAGGCAGCAAGGCTCTCTCCTCCGTTTTAAGTTAAGATTGGCTGTATTATTTTGATTATACGGCAAATCCGACACTTTTTCAACAGTATTTCCTGTTTTTGCAATAATTATTGCAGCCGCAGGCTGTTTGTCCGTGCTTTAGGTGTGGCAGTTAGCGGAGTTGTATTTCCCACGCGCTTTCGCGCGTCGGTTAGTTTAGTCTTTGGCGCGGTGCAGCCGCAGGCTGTTTGTCCGTGCTTTAGGTGTGGCAGTTAGCGGAGTTGTAT
>CAZDIN010000059.1:5070-6440 GCA_964505515.1 uncultured Eubacteriales bacterium
TTCCCACGCGCTTTCGCACATCGGTTAGTTTAGTCTTTGGCGCAGTGCAGCAGAGGGCAGTTTGTCCTCGTTTTGAGTGTGGCGGTTGTTGAAATCGTATATCTCGCGCGCGCAAATCGGTTATAAAAACAGGGAGGCGAAACGCCTCCCCTACAAAACCTCTTACCAATTACCTAAAAGAGCAACGCCCCTGCGGACAATCCGCAGAGACGTTGTTGTTATCATTTCAGTCCCAAAAGCTGCTGCACCTTTTCGGTATCCATGATCTCGTCATAAGCGTTCGGGCCGACGTTGTGGCCGAAGATAAGTCGCGGCTCGGTGGTCAGCTTGTAGTTGTAGCCGGAGAAGACCTGCGATATTTTGTTATCCGCAGTGCGCCAGTCGGCTCCGATGGTTGCAACGACCTTTCCTACATATTCTTCTTCCTTGATCCATGCAACGTAGCTTGCAACACAGCCCTGCATCTCAGTTCCGTCAACAGCCGCATTTTCACCCCAGAAGTGAAGCACAGCCCCTGCCACTTTGCTCAGGTCAGCATTTTCATTTGCGCTATATTTACCGTTAAGCATCGCGCCCGTCAGTTTAACCTCTATGTGATCGTCATAAAGCGTAATGCGGCTGGTCGGGATCTTAGCAGTGCCAAGTGTGTACTCAAGCTCCCAGGGAAGATAATAAATGCTGTTCGGTGTTGAAGGGTATTTCAGGTCACTGAGGACGTGCCAGCCTTTTTCTTCTGTACAGCCAAGAAGCATCATTCTACCAAAGCAGACCGTGATCTCGGCGTCGTCAGGAAGAACCGTGTCCGCATCCTTATATATAGCGCCGATGGTCATCAGCTTGGTAAAGCTCTCATGGGCTGCTCCCATATTGCTGGCATTGATGCGATCGAACATATACGTCTGCAGTTCACTGGGCAGATGCATCGACATGTATACGGGGTCGTGCAGCTTGTCGACGGGAATATGGCCTGTAAAGGGATCGGGGTTGTCTCCGATTATTTTGAAATCGGTCCAGATAACCTTTGCGTCGCCCACGACAGGCACCTCGGTCAGTCTTTTGAGCACCTCGGCGTTGACCATGTAAACACCGTCATAGATCGCATATCCTTCCGCTTCCATATCAAAGTATTCGCTGACGTCCCAGCCCTTACTTCCGCCTGCATTTATGATGTCGGCGTTTACGTCCTGATAGCCTTCGGGTACTTCGTAATAAGGTACATAGGCCTCATCTGATGATCCGGTTTCGCTGCCGGAAGAGCTGCTGGATCCGGTATCTTCTTTCGGTGTGCAGGATGTAAAACAGCCGAGCAGTATTACAGTTGCCAACGCAACCCGTAGAATTTTTTTCATTGTCATTCTCTCCCGTTCAAT
>CAZDIN010000060.1:0-3406 GCA_964505515.1 uncultured Eubacteriales bacterium
CGTCGCGCGACTTGATGTCCCACTCTCTCCAAGGAGCGATGATAGGCATATTAGGAGCAAAATGCTTAATGGCAAGCTCGAAACGAACCTGATCGTTACCCTTACCGGTGCAGCCATGGCAGATGGCATCTGCGCCTTCCTTGATAGCGATCTCAACAAGTCCTTTTGCAATGCAAGGACGGGCATGAGATGTGCCAAGCAGATAATCCTCGTATACGGCGCCGGCCTTCATTGTCGGGATGATATAATCATCAACATACTCGTCGGTAAGGTCAAGAACGTAGAGCTTAGATGCACCGGTCTTGATTGCCTTTTCCTCAAGTCCTTCAAGCTCGTCGGCCTGACCGACGTTACCCGAAACAGCAACAACTTCACAGTTGTTGTAGTTTTCTTTCAGCCACGGGATGATAATGGAGGTGTCCAATCCGCCCGAATAAGCCAGAACTACCTTTTTAATCGAATCTTTATTCATATGTACGCACTTCCTTCGAATGATTATGCATTGATTATACCGAATAATATGCATATTGTCAAGCGTTTTAACAAAATTATATAAATAATATTCAAATTATATTCAAACTATCAACAAGCCGCAATTTATCTTGAAACTTTTTATGAATATTGACTAAAGCACACATAGTTAACAGCACCGTTTAACCCCATAACAATTAAAACGGCGCTGTATATTTTGTGTATTTATGCAATTATCTTGCGTACTTCGGCAATCTGCTTTTCTACCGAGGATACGCAGGTTCCTCCCTCGCTTATACGCTTTTCAACGCATACAGAAAGGTCGACCGCCTCATAAATATCCTCATCGATCGCGTCGCAGAATGATTTGTAGTCAGAAAGCGGCAGAGTTTCAAGTACAAGGCCGTCTGAAATACATTTTGCAACTATTTGTCCCGATATTTTGTAAGCACTGCGGAACGGAAGACCTTTTCTTACAAGATAATCTGCAAGGTCGGTCGCGTTGATGAAGCCGGTCTGAGCGGCTTTTCTCATGTTGTTAAGACAAACACTCATGGTCGAGATCATGCCGATAAACACATCCAGACACATCTTTACAGTGTCACATGCGTCAAAGACGCTTTCCTTATCCTCCTGCATATCCTTATTGTAGGCAAGCGGCAGACCCTTAAGGGTGGTCAGCAAGGACATCAGGTCACCGTAGACGCGGCCGGTTTTTCCTCTGACAAGCTCAGCCATGTCGGGATTTTTCTTCTGCGGCATAATAGACGAGCCGGTTGTGAACGCGTCAGACAGTTCAATGAATTTGAATTCCCAGCTTGACCAAAGAATGATCTCCTCTGCAAATCTCGACAGGTGCATCATCAGTATAGAAATTGCACCCGTCAATTCTACGGCGAAATCGCGGTCGGATACTCCGTCAAGCGAGTTAAGGCATATAGAATCAAAGCCAAGCTTCTGAGCCTCCATACGCCTGTCTGTTTCGTATGTTGTACCGGCCAAAGCACAGCAGCCTATCGGCGACACGTTGATACGCTTATTGCAATCTCTCAGGCGGTCTATGTCACGCAGCAGCATCATCGCATACGCCATCAGGTGATGACCAAAGGTTATCGGCTGCGCTCTTTGCAGATGGGTGTAACCCGGCATTATCGCAGCCTTGTACTCCTCTGCTTTATCAGTTACAGCGCTTACAAGCGCAACTGTCTTGGCAGATATTTCCTCGACCTCATCACGCAGGTATAAGCGCAGATCAAGCGCGACCTGGTCGTTTCGGCTGCGCGCAGTATGAAGCTTCTTGCCGACGTCACCTATGCGTTCGGTCAGCACCTGCTCTACGAACATATGAATGTCCTCACAGGTTTCATCGATCAAAAGGGCTCCGTTTTCAAGATCTTCAAGCACGCCCTGCAGCCCGTCTATAAGCTGCTCAGCCTCAGCTTCAGCAATTATTCCCTTTGCACCGAGCATCGCAGCATGCGCCATGCTGCCCGTTATATCTTGGCGGTACATGCGTGAATCAAACTTGATAGAAGAGTTAAAATCATCAGCGATCTTATCGGTTGCGCCGTCGGTCCTACCTGCCCACATTTTTGCCATTTTGTATACACCTCAGTACACAGTAAAATTTGATCATATGCTACATTTTACCACATACACCCGTTTTGTCAAGTAAAACAAGCAAGCACCCGCGCGGCAAGACCGAACGGGTGCTTTAACTGAATTATAAGATCAGAACAAACCTGATATCTTACCGTTTTCATCGACGTCGATGTTTTCGGCGGCGGGCTTCTTCGGCAGACCGGGCATTGTCAGAATATCACCCGTAAGCACAACGATAAATCCTGCACCGGCAGACACCTTAACGTTTTTAACGGTAACAGTAAAGCCTTCGGGTGCGCCGAGCTTTGTAGGATCATCGGAGAAGCTGTACTGGGTCTTTGCGATGCAAACGGGAAGATCGTCAAAGCCAAGCTGGGTCAACTGTTCGATCTGCTTCTTAGCCGCAGGCAGAACAACGATACCGTCACCGCCGTATATCTTACGGACGACGGCTTCTATCTTCTCTTCGATAGAGCAATCAAGCTCATAGCTGAAGGTGAAATCCCCCTGCTCCTCTTCGCACAGACGAACGACCTCACGCGCAAGGTCTTCTCCGCCCTTGCCGCCCTCGGCCCAAACGGTAGACAAAACAGTATTTACACCGAGTTCACGGCACTTAGCAATGATGAAATCTATTTCCTTATCGGTATCGGTCGGGAAACGGTTTACTGCAACTACACAAGGAAGCTTATAAACGTTCTTGATGTTCGAAACGTGACGCAAGAGGTTAGGAATTCCCTTTTCAAGCGCAACCAAGTCCTCGGTCGCAAGCTGAGTCTTTGCAAGTCCTCCGTGCATCTTCAAAGCGCGAACGGTCGCAACCACTACAACTGCATCGGGGGTCAGACCAGCCTTACGGCACTTGATATCAAGGAACTTCTCTGCACCAAGGTCAGCACCGAAGCCCGCCTCAGTTACTATGTAGTCACCCATCTTAAGAGCAAGCTTGGTAGCCATTACCGAGTTGCATCCGTGTGCAATATTTGCAAAAGGGCCGCCGTGAACAAACGCCGGTGTTCCCTCAAGGGTCTGAACCAGGTTAGGCTTAATTGCGTCCTTAAGCAGCGCGGTCATAGCGCCGACAGCATTCAGATCGCCTGCGGTAACAGGCTTATCATCGTAGGTATATCCGACGATGATCTTAGAAAGACGCTCCTTAAGGTCGGTAATTGAGTCTGCTAAGCAGAACACAGCCATGATCTCACTAGCAACGGTGATATCAAATCCATCCTCGCGCGGCACACCGTTAGCCTTGCCGCCCATTCCGTCAACGATAAAACGAAGCTGACGGTCGTTCATGTCAACGCAACGCTTCCAAGTGACCCTGCGAACG
>CAZDIN010000060.1:3416-6227 GCA_964505515.1 uncultured Eubacteriales bacterium
CCGAGAGCATTGCCCTGCTGAATATGGTTATCAAGCATAGCGGCTAAAAGGTTATTGGCCGCTCCGATCGCGTGGAAATCGCCGGTAAAATGAAGATTGATATCCTCCATAGGTACTACCTGCGCGTATCCACCGCCTGCAGCACCGCCCTTAACACCGAAAACGGGGCCCAAGGACGGCTCACGCAGGGCTACAGTTACGTCTTTGCCTATGCGCTTAAGTCCGTCGGCAAGTCCAATAGTGGTAGTGGTCTTACCTTCGCCTGCAGGTGTGGGGGTAATAGCGGTTACAAGGATAAGCTTTCCATCCTTGCGATCACTCTCTTTCAGGAGTGACAGATCAATTTTTGCCTTATATTTGCCGTACTGTTCGACATACTTGTCGTCAAGGTGCGCTCTGGTGGCAATTTCGGTGATAGGAAGCATTTGACATTCCTGTGCGATCTCAATGTCTGATTTGTAACCCATGGTTTTATCCTCCTTTTAACCTTTGAAATATTTTACAGCGGACTCAAACATACGGATATCGTAGTTACCGGGCACATTCTTGTAAAGTCCTGAGCCAACACGCTCGCTGTGACCCATCTTACCAAAAACGCGTCCGTCAGGCGAAGTGATACCTTCGATAGCGTAGATCGATCCGTTGGGATTGAAGTGAACGTCCCCTGTTGCATTGCCCTCAAGGTCGACGTACTGGGTAGCGATCTGACCGTTAGCGGCAAGCTGCATTACCAACTCCTCAGATGCTACGAAGCGTCCCTCACCGTGCGAGATAGGTACGTTTACGATGTCACCGACATTCATCATCGAAAGCCAAGGTGATTTATTTGATGCAATACGGGTACGAACGATTCTTGACTGATGTCGTGCAATCTTGTTGAAGGTCAGAGTCGGGCAATTTTCATCGACATCAACGATCTTTCCGTAAGGCACAAGGCCAAGCTTAATAAGGGCCTGGAATCCGTTACAGATACCGCAGATAAGTCCGTCGCGGTTATCGAGCAGATCGGTAACACCCTCTTTTATATCGTTGTTACGGAAGAAAGCTGTGATGAATTTACCGCTGCCGTCAGGCTCATCTCCGCCCGAGAATCCACCGGGAACAAATATCATCTGGGAGGTTTTAAGCTCCTCAGCAAACTTCTCAACGCTGCGACGGATGCCGTCGGAGGTGAGGTTGTTGATAACGATGATCTTAGCCTCTGCACCTGCATCACTTACAGCCTTTGCACTGTCAAATTCACAGTTGGTGCCGGGGAACGCAGGGATCAGAACCTTCGGCTTTGCAACCTTAAGATTGACCTTCGGACAGGATGAAGCCTTATACTCAAAGTTCTTCATCGGAGCGTTGTCATCGGGAATATTGCAGGAATAAACCTTTTCAAGCTTATCCTCATAGGTGCCGAGAATAGAATCAAGCAAAACGCTCTCGTTGCCCAGAGAAAGCTTACCGTCGTCGGTGATAACGCCAATAACGCGGCCCAGATCAACATCGTCATCTACCTCAAGCAAGAATGAAGCGTAGCTGTAGCCAAACAATTCATCAACGCTGAGGGTCTTCTCAAAACTAAATCCAAGTCCGTTACCGAAAGACATTTTCATGACACCCTCGGCTATGCCTCCGATACCGCAGGTGTAGCAGGAAACCGCCTTGCCGCTGCGGAGAAGCTCGGTGACCTGGTCAAAGACCTTTTTTAGACTGTCGGTCTTAGGCAGACCGTTCTCGTCAAAATCAGGTGCGATCTGAATCAGCTTGTTGCCCGCCTTCTTGAACTCAGGCGAAACGATATCCTTAACCTTTTCGGTGGTAACAGCAAACGAGACCAAGGTCGGCGGAACATCAAGGTCCTCAAAGGAACCGCTCATAGAATCCTTACCGCCGATAGAGCCTATCTCAAGCTCCATCTGAGCCTTAAACGCACCGAGCAGAGCAGCCAAAGGTTTGCCCCATCTCTTTCCGTCCTTACGCGGATGCTCAAAATATTCCTGGAATGTCAAATATACGTCCTCAAACTTTGCACCCGTTGCAATAAGCTTACATACAGATTCAATTACCGCAAGATAAGCGCCGTGATACGGGCTGCGCTCGGTGATAAACGGGTTATAGCCCCATGCCATGAGCGAGCAATCATCGGTATGCTTTTTTTCGACGGATATCTTCTGTACCATTGCCTGAATCGGTGTAAGCTGATTCTTACCTCCGAAGGGCATCAGAACGGTGCCTGCACCGATGGTGGAGTCAAAGCGTTCGGAAAGACCGCGCTTTGAACAAACATTCAGGTCACCTGCAAGCTTAGTGTAGTTTTCTGCAAAGCCGCCGCATACCTGCTTATTGATAGCCTGAGCCTTAGCAGGAGTGATGCAGATATGCTTATCGGCGCCGTTTGAATTAAGGAACTCACGGCTGATATCTACGATCTTCACACCGTTCCAGAGCATAACGAGTCGCGGCTCAGCCTTTACCTCGGCGACAGGACATGCCTGCAGGTTTTCCTCATTTGCAAGCGCAAGAAATGCGTCAACATCCTTCGCCTCAACGACAACGGCCATACGTTCCTGTGATTCGCTGATAGCAAGCTCGGTGCCGTCAAGGCCCTCATACTTCTTAGGAACCGCATTAAGATCGATCTCAAGTCCGTCTGCAAGCTCACCGATAGCAACCGAAACACCGCCCGCGCCGAAGTCATTGCAGCGCTTTATCATGCGGCAAGCGTCACCGTTACGGAAAAGGCGCTGAAGTTTCCTTTCCTCAGGCGCGTTACCCTTCTGCACCTCGGCACCACAGGTCTCAACCGACTGAGCGGTGTGCGCC
>CAZDIN010000061.1:0-6213 GCA_964505515.1 uncultured Eubacteriales bacterium
ATGATCAGGCAGTTTAGAGGTATATCTGAGGCTCGAAGAGTATACTTGGAGGGGCAGGTGTTTTGTAGATGTCGGAGGTTGAAAAGATAGTTTTCTCCGCAATGTTTTTAGCGATAGGCGTGGTCTTGCCCTTGCTGACAATGCAGATAAAGGAGATCGGCGATTCGCTGCTGCCGATGCACCTGCCCGTCATGCTCTGCGGACTCATCTGCGGCGGCCCATACGGACTGCTCGTAGGCGCTGTGCTTCCCTTTTTGCGCTCGGTACTCTTTTCCATGCCTCCGATCTATCCTAACGCAGTTTGGATGTCGGCAGAGCTTGCAACCTACGGGCTTGTTATCGGCCTTTTGTACCGCAAAGGCAAAAACACAAGCATCCCATACCTGTATTTCTGCCTGATAACAGCTATGATATCGGGGCGCATCGTCTGGGGCATCGCAAAGACCTTGCTGCTCGGACTTGGAGGCAGTACGTTCACCTTAGGCGCCTTCATTACGGGCGGCTTTGTGGACGCCTTCCCCGGAATAGTTCTGCAGCTTATACTTATTCCGCTTATAATGAGTTTGTTGGGCAAAAGAGCAAAACTGTCCTGATGAAAGGAGTTTTTATAATGAAAGAGGTATGGTTCCCTTACGGAAGAACAAAAATGAAGGGTGAGTTTGACGACCGCGAGCTTAAAGCAGTGCTTACCTCTTCTATTGAAAACTACAGACCCGAGGCTGACGAAGCCGAGCTCGTCCGCAGGGCGCTTGAGACCCCCGTCGGCTCCGAGCGACTTTGCGAGCTTGCAAAGGACAAGGAAAACATCGTCATAATCTCCAGCGACCACACACGTCCCGTCCCAAGCCGTGTCATCATGCCGTTGATACTTAAAGAGATACGCGACGGTAATCCCGATGCGAAGATCACCATTCTCATCGCCACAGGCTGCCACAGAGGCACCACAAAGGAGGAGCTTATCGGCAAGTTCGGGCCTGAGATCGTGGAGAATGAAAACATTTACATCCACGACTGCGACGAAAGGGAAAAGCTGGTCAACATCGGCGTTTTGCCCTCGGGTGGACAGTGCGAGGTCAACTCCATCGCGTACGATGCCGACCTGCTTATCGCGGAAGGCTTTATTGAGCCGCATCTTTTCGCCGGCTACTCAGGCGGAAGAAAGAGTATTCTCCCCGGTGTCGCAGGCAGGACGACGGTGCTTGCAAACCACTGCTCTGAGTTTATCGCAAGCAACAACGCGCGCACAGGCATCCTTGAAAACAACCCTGTTCACAAGGATATGCTCTGGGCGGCAAAGACGGCTAAGCTGACGTTTATCGTCAACGTTGTCCTTGACGCCGACAAAAAGGTCATCTTCGCAACGGCGGGCGATCTTGAAGCGGCGCATAAAAAGGGCACCGATTTCATCTCCTCTCTCTGCAGAGTAAAGGCACACCCTGCCGACATCGCCATCACCACCAACGGCGGATATCCCCTCGACCAGAATGTATATCAGGCGGTCAAGGGCATGACTGCCGCTGAGGCAACCGTCAAGAAGGGCGGCGTTATCATCATGCTTTCCGCATCTGCCGACGGCACAGGCGGCGACCATTTCTATCATGAACTTGCCGACGGCGACGACGTTGCAAAACTGATGGAGGGGGTCCTCGCACGCGGCAGAAATCAGACCGTGTCGGATCAGTGGCAGGCGCAGATACTCATGCGCATGCTCCTGAGGGCCACCGTTATCTATGTGTCCGATATGGAGGACAAGGATGTTGAAAGCATGCATATGATCCCTGCCCATTCGGTCTCAGAAGCGGTCGCGAAGGCAAAGGCTATTCTCGGCAAGGATGAGGTTTCTATCGTAGCTATCCCCGACGGCGTATCGGTCGTCGTTGAGCAGTAAGGGTTAACAACAAAAAGCACGAAAGCGTGTTGATCGCTTTCGTGCTTTTTTATACCTTCTTATCCTATCAGAACAGGATTATCAGGAACTGGGATACCAGAACCACCGCAATAAGCGCGATAGGATAGGTTGCCGCGTATGCCGCCGCAACATCCTCCGTGCCTGCGGTACCGATGAGGGTTCCGAGGGCGGGGGTACTGGTCATTCCGCCTGTGATGGAACCGAGGTTGTTCAGCAGGCTGAGCTTGAGCACATATTTTGCAAAGAAGAAGCCTATTATCATCGGCACGATGGTCATGATGACGCCGTAGACGAAGTACATTCCGTTGAAGTTGGCAACGAAGTCTGCTCCTCCGGGGATACCTGCGCCGACAAGGAACATGACAAGTCCAAGCTCGCGGAAGAGCTTAAGGGTCGACTCGGCGGGCATAAGACTGAGCTTGCCGACTCTGCCGAAGTGGCCGAGCAGCAAGGACACAAGCAGGCAACCGCCTGTGGTGGTCAGGGAGAAGCAGGTTCCGTCAAGACCTGCGGCACTCATGGGGATCTTGATCTTGCCGACGACCGTTCCGAGAATGGCGGCAAGCGAAAATACGCAGACGCCCATGTGGTCGAGGTGGAAAAGCTTGAAGTCCTTCTTCTGCTCATTTTCCTTTTGAGCAACGGCGATCTTCGCCCTCTCCTCCTCCATGTTTGCCTTGACCATCTTAGGAACAAGCTGGACAAAGAGAACTACACCGACAACGCCGAAGATGTAGGCTATGCCGTGACCGACGGAAACAAGGCTCTGATATTCCGCCGCAACGGTTGCCTTAGCGGCACTGAATGCAGGGGTGGACGTCAGGGAGCCTGAGAGCAGACCGACTATCATCGCAACGAAGCCGTCGATGTCCTTGATGGTCTCTGCGCCGTAGCCGAAAACATGCTCGCCGAGCATGATGCAGCCGACAGCTGACAGACCGCCCGCAAGGATGATGATAAGTCCGAGCAGGACATAACTTTTGAAGTTCTTTTTCATGTTAGCGAAGAACTTGGGGCCGGCAATAAAGCCGACGCTTGTGACAAACAGCACCAGTCCGAAGCTTTCGATGATCTCGAGCCATTTCTCGTCAAAGGCGATGGGCTGGGCACCGAAGGTATCGGTCATAAAGCTGCTGCAAAAGAGTGCGCCGAAAAGCAGGGCGACGATAAACACGCCTGCATCTCCGAGCGACACGCCCTTAATAGTGATACGTCCGAGCGCGTATCCTACAAAGAGGATAGCGAAGACACAAAACAGGAAGAAGGAAACTCCTGTTACAGATATAACTCCTCCGAAAAGTTCCATTTCAAGCCTCTCCTTTTAGATGTTTTCTTGTTTTGTATAATTCGGGAGAAGCTTAGGTGAAACCGCATCGGTAACGATTCCTGCGTCGGTAATTTCAGCCTCAAATCTTGTCACATGCTCAAGAGTAAGGTCGCCGACGGTCGTTTCCTTGGCAGTTTTTGCGGCGTTTTGGCCGGCGTTTCTTCCGAAAACGATGATGTCAAGCAGAGAGTTGCCCATAAGACGATTCTTGCCGTGGATACCTCCGACAGCCTCGCCTGCAACAAACAGGTTTTTGATGTTGGTCGTCATGCCGTCAACCGTAATGTCAAGTCCGCCGTTCTGATAATGAAGGGTCGGATAGACAAGTATCGGCTCCTTGCGGATATCGATGCCGTACTGCTTATACATACGCATCATGGCAGGGATCCTTCTTTCGATGGTGCCCTCGCCGCCGATCTGCTCGATCATCGGGGTGTCAAGCCAGACCGCTACGCCGTTGCCTGTATCAAGGCCGTTGTCGCGGTCACTGCACTCGCGGATGATAGACGCGGCGGTGACGTCGCGGGTCTCAAGCGGATGCATAAAGACCTCGCCGTTTTTATTTACAAGCTTTGCGCCGAGGGAGCGCACCTTTTCGGTAACGAGCGCGCCGAAGATCTGCTCGGGATGAGCGGCACCCGTAGGATGATACTGCAGGGTCTCGGCATAGATAAGCTTGGCACCTGCGCGGTAACCGAGAACAAGGCCGTCGGCGGTCGCACCGTAGTGGTTGGAGGTCGGGAAGCCCTGATAATGCATACGTCCTGCACCGCCGGTGGCGATGATGACCGTCTTCGCCTTTGCGACAAGCAGGTCCCTCGTTTCCATGTTCATAAGCACTGCGCCTGCCGCCTTGCCCTCGTCATCGAGTATCAGCTCGATAGCCGAGGTGAAATCGACAACAGGGATCTCGCGGTTGATGACCTCGTCACGCAGGGTCCTCATGATCTCGGCGCCCGAATAGTCCTTCGCGGCGTGCATACGCTTGCGTGAGGTACCGCCGCCGTGGGTGGTAACCATCGTGCCGTCGGCTTCCTTATCGAACTCAACTCCAAGGTCGGAAAGCCACTGAATAGCCTCGGGCGCATCGCAGACCAGCTTTGCAAGCAGGTCGCGCTTTGCGGCGAAGTGGCCGCCGCCGAAGGCGTCGACAAAGTGGATAGCAGGCGAATCGTTAGGCTTGTCGGCGGCCTGAATACCGCCCTCCGCCATCATGGTGTTGGCGTCGCCCATGCGAAGCTTGGTAACTATCATTACGTCTGCGCCTGCCTCATGCGCCTCGATAGCGGCGGCAGTACCTGCACCGCCTGCGCCGATAACAAGAACGTCGACCTCATAGTCAGGCTTGGAAAGGTCCACACTGTCGGGAGTGATGCGGCTGTGTGCCTGAAGCATCTCGCAAAGCTCATGGGGTACCTTATCACCCTTGTTGGGTCCGATCTCGAGGGTGGAGAACTCACTTTCCTTGTAATCGGGATGGTAGGTCTTAAGAAGGGTCTCTTTCTGCTCGGCGGTCATGCGTGCAGGCTCCATAGCAATATTCTCGGCTCTTTTCGCCGCAACTGCCGCCAGAGAGTCCTGATACTTTTCAGAATACATATCTCTTCTCCTCCTTACTTCTCGATCTCACGGGTGTTGTAAAGCTCTTTGAGCTCGTCTACAGGCTTCTGCATGAGAGCTTCGATGAGGTCATTGAAATCACCGTTTTTGACCTCCCTGACCCTGTCCTCAAGGTGTTCGCAGCCGGGGGCAAGATACTTGCCGTTGATACGGCGCGCAAGCATGGCGACCTGGGGATGAGAGATGCCTGCAGGACAACGCGACGAGCATACGCCGCACATTACGCAGTCGAAGGACTCCTCGGCGCATGCTTCAAAATCGCCGCGCTGGGCATAGGCTATGTACTGCATTACGTTAAGGCTCTGGGTGCAGGCCTTGGTGCAGGCGTTACAGCCGATGCAGGCGTATATCTCGGGGTAAAGCTGCATCATGACCGATTCGTCGACCTTTATCTTATCCATGTCGTAGACCTTCTTCTCAAGGGGGAAGAAGGGCAGGGTCGCGATATACATGTTGTCCTCGACCGTCGTCTGACATGCAAGGCACGCCTTCAGCTCGTTGTCACCTTTGATTCGGTAGATGGTAGCGCATGCGCCGCAAAATCCGTTACGGCAGCCGCATCCGCGCACCAGCTGATATCCGGCGTATTCCATAGCAGACATGATGGTCAGGTTTTCCGGCACTTCATATTTCTTTCCGAAAAGGAAAATATTTACCGTCTTTTCCATATCTATCACCATTCTTTCTTCTCAGATTAATATTCGTCCGGCAGTTCGTCCAGCTCATCAAAGCGGAAGACGGGGCCGTCCTTGCAGACGTACTTGGAGCCGACGTTGCATCTGCCGCATTTTCCGACGCCGCACTTCATGCGAAGCTCGAGGGTGGTATAGACCTGCGTTTTCTCGAAGCCTAGCTCGCGCAGTCCCTCAAGGGTGAACTTTATCATGATGGGCGGGCCGCACAGAACGGCGATCTTGTCGGTATCGAAGCCAAGTTCCTTAACATAGGTGGGAACAAAGCCGACGTGACCCTCCCAGCCCTCCTGCTCGCGATCGATGGTAAGATGCACGTTAACGTTCTCATCCTTGGTCCACTCGTCGATTATCTCCTGATAGTCGAGCAGGTCATCCTTGCTTCTTGAGCCGTAGACGATGTCGATCTTGCCGTAGCGGTCGCGGTAGTGACGGCAGTAGTTGATGACCGAGCGAAGAGGCGCAAGTCCTACACCGCCTGCGATGAAGAGCATGTTTTTGCCTGCAAATACGTCGTCGACGGGGAAGGGGTTGCCGTAGGGTCCGCGAATGGTGATCTGCTGACCGACCTGCGCCTGATGGAGCCAATCGGTCACGCAGCCGCACTTTTTAATGGAGAATTCCATATATTCCTCGTTGGTCGGAGATGAGGTGATGGAGAACAT
>CAZDIN010000062.1:0-6197 GCA_964505515.1 uncultured Eubacteriales bacterium
CCCCGATGGGCACCCATGTAGGTGCAGGTCTGTCCCGACAGAAGAAGCTTGGCCTGCTGCTGACGGTATGCTTCGTGTTGGGCATGCTTATCACCATCGCCGAGCCCGATCTGCAGGTTTTGGCTAATCAGGTCAGCTCTGTTATGAACGGAAAACTGTTGGTGTATGTGGTCGGCTTCGGCGTGGGCGCGTTTTTGCTCTTTGCCGTTATGCGTATCGTCTTTAAGAGGCGGCTTTCCAGTCTTTTGATGCTCTTTTATATGCTGCTGTTTTCCTTGGCTCTGATGCTTGCGGTCAATGAGAATCTTGATCTGCTGCCTATGGCATTTGATTCGGGGGGAGTGACGACCGGCCCGATCACCGTACCTTTTATTATGGCGTTGGGCATCGGTATATCCAGCGTTTTGGGTGACCATCACAGTCAGGAGAACAGCTTCGGCCTCGTTGCCCTGTGCTCCATCGGCCCCGTTCTCGCGGTGATGGTGCTGGGCATCTTCGCCGACAATGATCTGAACTACACCGTAAACTACGGCTCGGTGGATAAGGACATACTCGGAGCTTATCTCGAAAACGCAGGCCACGTTGCCAAGGAAGTTGCCATTGCGCTGGGGCTGATCGTTTTCTTCTTCATGCTGTGTCAGGTGTTCTTCTTAAAGCTTCCGAGACGTCATCTCCTGAGGATCGGAGCAGGCGTTGTGTTTACATATCTGGGACTGGTTTTGTTCCTGACCGGTGTCAATGTGGGCTATATGCCGATAGGCTACAAAATGGGTACCCAAATGTCGCAGCTGCATCCTGCTTTGCTGGTGGGACTTGCGTTGGTAATGGGTGTTTTGGTGGTCTTGGCGGAGCCTGCCATCCATGTGCTTAACACGCAGGTCGAGGAAGTGACCGGCGGCTATGTCAAAAAGAGGTCCATGATGATCGGCCTTTGCATTGGTGTAGGCGCAGCCATCGCTTTGAGCGTAGTGAGGATCATATTTGACTTTTCTTTGGTATATTATATCATCCCCGGCTATTTCATTTCGCTTGCCTTGTCCTTGTTCGTTCCCCCTGTATATACCGCGATCGCATTCGACTCGGGCGGCGTTGCCAGCGGCCCGATGACATCCGGATTTATTTTGCCGTTTGCCGTCGGCGTATGCGTTGCCCTGCAGGGAGAAGGAGCGGTCCTTAGGGATGGCTTTGGCATTGTGGCAATGGTTGCCATGGCGCCGCTGATCACCATACAGCTGCTTGGCTTCAGGGCTATCGTGTCCAACAGAGTCAAGGAGAAGCGCGCAATGAAGCGTATCTTGCGGGCGGATGATGAGCAGATCATCAACTTTATGTAGGGGGGCGGTCATATGGCAAATAAAATTAACGAGACAGCAATAAAGAAGCTGAAGCTGGTGGTTACCGTCGTAGACCGTCCGAAAGCGGAGTTTTATATTGACGTGCTGAGCCAGTTTGACGTGAATTTTCAAATGGCGACCGGCGGTAAGGGTACCGCCACTTCTGAAATCATTGACATGCTGGGACTGAATATCCACAAGGTCGTGCTGATGAGCGTGGTTCGGGAGGACATGGTGGACCCGATCATGAAGTGTCTGGAAACTAAGTTCAGAACCATCCGAAACGGCAAGGGCATCGCCTTTGCGGTGCCTATGTCCAGTGTGATCGGAGTAAACATGTATCAGTTTCTGAGCAACAATAAGCAGAGTAAGGAGGCTTGACCGTGAAGACCAATAAACATGAAGTGATCTTTGTCGTTGTTAACGCAGGTTTTGCGGAGGACGCTATGGATGTAGCCCGCGAGCATGGCGCACAGGGCGGCACCATCATCAACTGCCGAGGCGTTGCGCAGGAGAAGGAGGCAGCCTTTTTCGGCATCTCCATCCACGCAGAGAAGGAGATACTGATGATGGTTGTGGATAAGAGTATTCGCGATGAGGTGCTCCACGCTATGTATAAGCAGATGGGAATGCAAAAGCAGGCTCAGGGCATCGTGTTTTCATTGCCCGTCTCCGATGTTGCAGGCTTGGTGAAGCTCCCTGAAGAAGAGAAGACGAAAGAAAAGTAAAAGCCTTGTGCAAAAAACATCCCCGTTGATCTTTCAACGGGGATGTTTGCTTATCTCATGATGCAACCTATCATATCGCGGAGCTTTCGGATCATCTGTTCGCGCAGGTTTTCTGTAAACTCCTTGTTGCGAGGATAATCGTCAAACCGCATATCTCTTTGCGCTGCGGCGTCGATCATAGCCACAACAGCGTCGCGCCCGATCTGCTTTTCGAGCGCAAAGCAGATGCCCATGTCCTGCACCGCCTCATAGGTGACCTCGCCGCGAATAGACGGATACACGCCATCCTCGGAGGGATAGACGACGAACGGATCACCCGAGGGGTAGCTTTTATCTCCCGAGGTGGTAAGGTATGGGTCGATGGGATATGTTGAGCGGCTGGCGTTATAGAAGTTGAAGCCCCAATGCAAGAAGCCCTTTATACCGAATTTGTAGAGCAAAAATCCCAAGATGCGCACTCGGTATGAGGGCATCGCCATAAAGGAGTTGGGATAGACGGTCTTCGGCACACAGCAATAATAGGTCCATTGATTTGGGATATCGTGGTCTAAAAATTCATGCAGACGATCTATAGCGGTGACGGGACATTCGACAAGCCCCTTTTCATAAAAAGCATAATTCGATATCGCATCAAGGCTCTTACTTCGGCTGATAAGGGGTCGTATGATGTCAGCGGCGGCCTTATATGCTTCTAAAGCGTCAAGCTCCGGCTCATCGGAAATGTGAAAATAGGTGTTCTCGCTGATGCCCTGAGCATCAAGCTCCTGCGCAATAGCCGAGATATACTGCTTCAAAAAATCGACATACTCAGGTGAATCCGCCGCCACATGCCAGCCGAACATATAATCGGTCCTGCCGTTTTCGGTGACCATGATGTTCGGCGCAAATTTTGCGCCCCATTGAGAAAACATGTGAGCTATCTCAAAATAGCGGATGCCGTGGGATTTGCAGATAGAAATGTAACGGCGGAACTTGTCGAACGAGAAGTGATAGGTGTCACCGAGCCTTTCGATGTCAATAAGCTGTACACAGGGACGGGCAGTGCCAACCTCGGTGTCCAACGGCGGCGTGTGAACAGGGACAAGGATCATATTAACGCCTATATCTGCGGCGGCAGCTATGTACTTATCTATCAGCGACCAATGCTGCTCGGAATATATCTCTACACCGTGAGCCACAGCGATGCAGTCCAAATATATCCATCTTGTGTATATCAGCCTTTGTTCAGGCATCACCGCAGGAATAACTTCGAGGCTCATAACCTGCTCAAAGGTTTGGGCAACTTCGCCGTTTGGCTCTTTGACGGTCAGCTTTACCCGTATGGGATAGACACCCGACTGCATATCGCGAGGGATATCCACCCTGACCCAAATACTGCAGGGCGCTGTGTCAAGCATTAAACTGTGCTTGCTTTCTTCAAGGGGCACAAGTATATCAGGCATCAGCCCCGGAGTAAAGGTGATGTAGTCATCGTGCGCCGCTTCTGCGTCTGCCGGAAGGTCCATCACGGCATCGCGAACGCGGTAGAGTTTGATATGCTCAGCAAGGGGAGAGTCCACGTCAACGTCTGCAACGAGCATCTTGTCGGCTCTGATGCAGAGCTGGTAGGAAAAACGCTCACCGGCAAGGGCTGTTTTGCTATGTATTTCACGAAGGTCAAGGCTGTCTTCCTTGCGAACCTTTTCAAGAGAGGTGACCTGCCTGATCGTTACGTTCACCAAAGATCCCCCTTTGCTTAGTGTTGGTAATATTATACTATACCGCCGATAATACTGCAATCAGAAAAACAGTACCGATTTACTTTTCAATATAGATGTGGTATAATGGTGCAAAACCGATGGGGAGGTTGTTTTTGTGGCGTTATACAGGCAAAACGATGAGATAACCGTTGCCGCTTCAGGCTTGGTCGCTCAAAACAGTTTTCTTACAAAGGCACCTGACAACGAGCCTTTGCCTATTTTCGACGAGGTCAAGGACAGGCTGCCTGCACCCTTGTGGGAGGGGCATGAGGATGTCCTTGTATGTTATTGGAAGGCGTGGGAGCTTGCCTTCTCCAACCTGAGAAGACCTGAGCCAGACTCCCGTTTTGTATCGAACTTTATCGACACTGCCTTCAATGGATGCCTCTTCATGTGGGACTCTGCCTTTATACTTATGTTCGGTGAGTACGCCGATAAGATATTCAAGTTTCAAAAGACCCTCGACAACATGTATTCCCATCAGCACAAGGACGGCTTTATCTGCCGCGAGATAGATGAAAAGACGGGCTGCGACCGATTCACACGACACGACCCGTCGGCGACAGGCCCCGACGTGATGGCATGGTGTGAGTGGGAGTATTACCTCAATTTCGGCGACATAGAGCGGCTTTCAAGGGTATTTGCACCCCTGATGGCGTATCACAGGTGGATGAAGCTCAATCACACATGGCCCGACGGCACCTATTATTCATCGGGCTGGGGCTGCGGAATGGACAACATACCGCGTCAGCCGGCAGGATATAACCCTGCCTTCAGCCATGGGCATATGATCTGGGTCGACGCCTGCATGCAGGAGCTGAACAGCTGCAACCTGCTTATAAAAATGGCGGGTGAGCTTGACCGTCCCGAGTTTATCGACGAGCTGACCGCCGAGCGCGACCGGCTTGAAAGGGTCATCAATGAGAAACTATGGGACGAAAAAACAGGCTTCTATTACGACCTTTGGAACAACGGCGAACTGAATATGGTGCGCCATATCGGTGCGTTTTGGGGGCTGATCGCAAAATGTGCCGATAGGGAACGCGCCGAGCGGATGATAGCATACCTTGAGGACGAAAACGAGTTCAAAACGCCCCACAGGATACCTGCACTGTCAAAAAGTCACGATAAATTCAGCGCGGACGGGAGATATTGGTGCGGTGGCGTGTGGGCACCAACCAACTACATGGTGCTGAAAGGACTCGACCAATACGGCAAGTATCGCCTGTCGCATGAGATAGGCGCTGAGCATCTAAAGGCCGTCACAGAGGTCTTCAGGCTGCAGGGAACACTCTTTGAAAACTATGCGCCTGAATATAACGCAAGCGGCAATTTCGACAAGGGCAACCCTGCGCGTCCCGATTTTGTCGGCTGGACAGGATTGGCGCCGATAGCGGTGTTGCTTGAGTTTGTCTTCGGCATCAAGCCCAAGGCGAACGAAAACAAACTTCTTTGGTGCATTGAGCTTTTAGAGGAGCACGGAGTTGAAAGATATCCGTTCGGCGAAAAGGGTGAGCTGAAGCTTATCTGCCACGCAAGGCAGAATGCCAACGAAAAGCCCGATATAACCGTAGAGTCAAACGTACCTGTAGAGATCGAGGTCGTATGGGGTGACCCCGATAACCGACAGACCATGACCTTAAAGGCATAACAAAAAGCGGAGTTCAACCGAACTCCGCTTTGATTTATATAGGTCAGCCTTATTTGTAAGAGCTCTGCTTCGCGGCAGAGAAGTCGACATCGCCGAGATACTCAACGCTGTCCATACCGAGATAATCGCAAAGATCCTTCATCTCAGCAACGGTGTTGATGTTGACGTCGATGCCGTTTGCCATGCGGTCAGCATAAGCAAGGATCTCCTTCTCACCGTGGGTGTAGATGCGCTCAGCACCCTCAGCCTTAGGCGCATCGCGCAGCTCCTGCAGGAAGGTGGAGAAGCGCTCCTTCATAGCCTCGGCATCGCCGAAGACCTTGGGATCGATCGCCATAAATCCGTGGCAGGTACCACCCTTGCCGTTGAGGTGGGTGTGGTTAGAGGTCATACCGCCCGAGAAGATAGAAGAGAAGATCTCGCAGAGCATACCGTAGCCGTAACCCTTGTGGCTACCGAGAAGCTCGGTGTCGCCGCCGAGGGGAACGATACCGCCGCCGTTTTTACCAACGATGTTCTTGAGCACGCGGGAGGCGTCGGTGCAGGGCTTGCCGTTTTCATCAAGCGCCCAGCCGTCAGGCAGGGGCTTGGAAAGCTTGTTGTAGATCTCGAGCTTGCCTCTGGTTACGACAGTGGTCGAAGCGTCGAAGAAGAAGGGGTATGGCTCAGCAGGCATAGAGATAGCGATGGGGTTGGAGCCGAGCATGGCAAGACGAGAATATGTAGGAACCATGATAGCCTCGGA
>CAZDIN010000063.1:0-6191 GCA_964505515.1 uncultured Eubacteriales bacterium
TATAAGCTCAAGCTTTTCCTTATCCTTGAAGATGCCAAACCCGTCGGTCGTCAAAATGAGGGTGTCCAACACTCCCGAAAGCTTTATCTTATCATATCTGCCCTCAACGATGACCGCCTGCTTTATGCGGATCATTCGTCATCTCCTGCCGCAACCTTGAGCAAACGTACAAGAGTGCGCTCTATGACAACACGCCCGTCGGCGCTCGTCGACTTGAGGGCAAGGTCAGCCTCGCGCAGTATCTCCAACGCTTCAAAGGCTGCGTTACGGCTCATGTTCCGTCCGTTTTGCGCGGCGTTGCGCAGCTTAAATGCAGCCTTGCCGTAGTTCAGCTCGTCCGCCGTCTGCTGAGCGCGCTTGCCCTCGCTCTCGCCGACCTTTACTCTGTATATATCCACAAACACCGACGAAAGCGCTCCCAAGATCATAACCGGCTCAGTACGCAGGTCGAACAGGTCGGCACAGATAGCCATCGCTTCATCGCGTCGCTTCGAGCAAACGGCATTCGCCAACGCAAAGGCCGACGCCTCCACCGTTCTGGTGACAACGGCATCAACGTCCTCATCGGTTATCGCGCGGTCGCCGACATAAGCGCAAAGCTTGTCGACCTCAGTTATGAGGTTCTCCAGATCGGTGCCGCAACGCTCGACCAAACGCCGCGCAGTGTTGGGATCAAGCACCACCTTCGCCTTTGCGGCGCGGCGGCTTGCTATATCGGCAAGCTCCCTCTCGTTCTTCCTCTCGAAATCAACTATACATCCGACCCTGTCGATCTCATCGAGCACCTGACTCGCCTTTTTGCTTTTTGAGGGAAGTTCGGCGCTGTCATAATAAAATATCAGGACACAGCTTTCGTTGGGTGAGGTGAGCAGGCTCATCAAAAGCTTGTGATCCGCGTCGGACAGCGAGCCGAAATTGTAATCACGCAGGATCACGCAGGACCTTTCGCTCATCATCGGCAGAGCATCCACTGCGGCAGCCAGCTCATCCGCTTTTACCGTTGCATCGAACTTATGCAGGTTGAACTCCTCAAAATCAGTCACCGCCCTTTTAACGATGCGATCGGCATAAAGGCGTTTCAGGTAGCCCTCCTCGCCGTAAAACAGATAAACAGGCTTTATATCGTCGCGCTTTATTTCCGCTGACAACTGACGCTCATCACACCTTGACATGACGCTCACCCCTTTTCTATCCAGTAAAATCCATTGTCAAATATTGTTACAGAATACCATTCTCTTTCACTATTATACACGCTTGTTTGCTTCGTGGCAAGTGTATTCTGCCGAAGCAGTATCTCGGTCACCGCCTCACTTTTCTCCTCTGCTACGCGGCGAACAACTACGGCTGCCGTTTCGGAGCAAGGCTCGTCCCCTTCTTTCAGGAGCACCTCGACAGACGTTTGCCCTGTTTTTATTAGCACGGACGACCCTTTGCTCTCATACCGCACGCCGTTAAGGGTCAGCTGAGCGTCGTCATATATCAGCCTGCTGTCAGGCATCGAGGATGCGGCGACCTCTCTTTTATCGGTGACGACACATTCGGCGCCCCTAAGTCGCAACAGCCTGTCCAGCTCGCTGAGATCATTCCATACAACAAGTCCAAACCTGTCCACGTCATAGGTGTAGATCATCTGCGAAAGGTCGCCCTCCGCCGAATAGACGTCGTCAAATCCGATGACCGATATCACGCCCTCTTTATCCCGAATGAAACATCCGCTTTCGGTGACGGTCAGGCGAACAGCGGTGCGGCTCGTTGCAGTATGGCACACCGACACGGCAAGCACGATCGCGGTGCAGGTGATAAAGCCTGCCCTTAGCTTTCGGGTGAACAGGCAGAGGATCATTACCGCCGCGCAAGCAAGCCCTGCGATGACCGTCAAGGCTTCATAGGTAGGCACTGTTGTGGCAAACACATCCGTCAGCCAATTTATCACAGCGATGCAGTATTTTGCCGAAAGCCCCACCGCCAAACCTGAGATCAGAGCAAGCCTTTCAAAGCCTGCCAACAGCGCGAGCATCATTACAAGCCCAACGACAAGAATTATGTCAACCGCAAAGAATATCAGCAGGTTTGCAACTATTGATATGACCGACACGCGAGGAAAAAACACGGCGCAAAGCGGCAGGGTCATAAGGGTCGCGCCGACGGTTACCGATGCTGTTTGAATCAGCGTTTCCGTTAACCTTGGCGGCTCGCGGCGAAAACGCTTATAATACATGTCCTTGCAGCCTGCTATAAGTCGGGTGCCCACAATATCGATGCCCAAAACCGCAAATACCGAGAGCAAAAATCCTGCACCGGTCACTACAGTGGGATCGTAGATAGCGATGAGTATGACCGCCCAGCCAAGCGACCGCAGACAATCGGTGTCCTCATCAAAAATCATCGCTGTCAGGTGAACGATCATCGCAATGCCTGCACGAAGCACCGACGGAGTAAATCCGACCAAGCCCATAAACACCGCTATGGGAAGCATTGCGATAATTGCGCACCATTTGCGCCGCAAGCCTGTCAGAAGGCGCAGTCCGTAGAGAATGGCACCCGAAACCACCGTCATATGCATGCCCGAAACGACAATGACATGAGAAAGACCGCTCTCCCTGAATTGCAGATAAGTCTGCTCACTCATATCCGAAGCGTCACCGAGCAACACGCCCTTGACAAATCCAAGGGTATCACCGATAAACATTGAGTCAAGTCCTGCGATGATCTTCTCGCGTGCTCTGCAAATATAGTATCTGACGTCACGTTTTTGCGAGGGAGTAAAGATCAGTTCTCCATCAGCGGTCGGGTGTGCGTACGCCGCCACGCCATCACTTACGCGCTCGGCAGGATAAACGCAAACCACGCCATCCACCCGATCATACAACTGAGCATGAAGCGATCCTTCCGATACCAGCTCTATCTTAACCGACTCGATCTCGGCTCCGTTTGCAATCTCAACGCAAACAGTATACCTGTACTTCCCATCATATTCAGGCAGATCGCAGACGTACCCCGTCAGCGTTGCCTGACCTTCGCCCATAACGTTAAGTGCCGATTCGATGCGGTGTTGCCTGACAGACATCATCAAAAAGCCTGCGCCTGCGCAAAAGAGCAACAGCATCGCAACAGACGCCCTTTTCGACCCGTGTTTTGCAGTGCAAAAGGCAACCGTTACCGCCAATATTAAGAAAACGACGCCTGTCGTCGCGTTGATACTCCAACCAAAGAATCCCGCCACAACAAGCGTCAGCAATAATGTTATACCGCAGACTGCAACACGGTTGCGCATCACGTCTGCCTCTTTATTTGAAGAACAGGGGAAGTTCTTCAAGGAAGATGATGTCATCGCGTTTCGACGCATCGCCTTCCGCTAAGACCGCACATGCGGCAGCCTCCACACCGTCGGCGGCGGCAACGAGCTTGCGCACCGCATCGAGCGATTCTCCCGTAGAAATAACATCGTCGACGATGAGCACGCGCTTTCCCTTTATCATGCCGCATTCGTCCTCTCCGAGATATAGCTGCTGCACCTTTTGAGTGGTGATAGAGCGTACCTCGACCGACACAGGCTCTCCCATATAGACCTTGACTCCCTTGCGCGCAACTACATAGGGCTTGCCCGACTGACGCGCCATTTCGTATGCCAAGGGTATACTTTTTGCCTCGGGAGTGAGGATATAATCGAATTCAGGAACCCTTTTGAGCAGTTCTTCTGCGGCGGCAACGGTGATCTCAACATCACCGAACAGGATAAACGCCGCAATATCAAGGCTGTCACTTACTGCAAATTTTTTAAGTTCGCGTTCCAAACCGGCGATCTTCATTTTATAACCTTCTCGCATGACCTTCCTCCTTAAATTCTATGCCTTCACTCTATCAGCCGGGAGGCCACGCCAAAAGGCGTCTGCCCAGCAGATGAAAATGAATATGTCCTACCGTCTGTCCGCCGTGCTCTCCGCAGTTGTTGACAACGCGGAAGCCCTCGTCCAGACCCTGCTCAGCGGCGATCTTCGCAACCGCTTCAAAAACCTTTGCGATACAGCCGCTGTTTTCTTCGGTGATCTTGTTTGCGCCGGTAATATGCTCTCTGGGAATTACGATAGCATGAAAAGGTGCCTGTGGGTCGATGTCCGCAAAGGCGTACACCTCATCGTCTGAATAGATGGGCGTCGACGGGATCTGACCTGCGGCAATTTTACAAAACAGACAATCCATTCTTTCCACCTCGATAGTTTATTTTTCGATCTGCGCCTTGACAACATCGCACACCGCATCAAGTGCCTGAGGCACCTTTGCGACGTCCTTACCGCCTGCAGCGGCACTGTCGGGGCGTCCGCCGCCGTTTCCGCCTGTCATCTTAGCGATCTCGCGCACAAGGTTTCCTGCATGGGCGCCGCGTGCGACCGCATCCTTACCGCAGGCGGCGGCAAAGGTGACCTTATTCTCCTTAGCAAGTGCAAGAAGTATAACAGTGTCGGGGTGATCCGCCTTAACAATGTCACATGCGGCTCGCAGAGAGTCAACATCGTCGCCCCAGAAGGTCGCGGCGACTGTCTTTACACCGCCAAGGTCGACCGCCTGCGACAAGAGTCGGTCAAACTGAGCCGATGCTATCTTACCATTCAGGCTGTCAATGATGCCGTCCTTGCGTTTGTTTTCGTCCGAAAGAGCGCGAACACGCTCGGCGATCTCCTCAGGCTTGCCCGCCTTTGCTGCAGACATAGACTCGTTGATAACTGCAGTATAGCGCTCAAGCAGCTTCAGCATACCGAGACCTGTTACCGCTTCAATACGGCGCACGCCTGCGGCTACCGAGCCCTCGGAAAGTATGCGGAAAAGTCCCAGCTTAGAGGTATTGTCAACGTGGGTGCCGCCGCAAAGCTCGACCGAGCAGCCCTGCGCATTTACAACGCGAACGGTATCTCCGTACTTCTCGCCGAAGAGAGCCATTGCGCCAAGCTTTTTCGCCTCATCGATAGGCATCTCGGTCATTGTGACCTCAACGCCCGACAGGATATCCTCGTTGACGGCATGCTCTACCGCCTTTATCTCTTCAGCCGTCATGGCAGAGAAATGCGTAAAGTCAAAGCGAACGCTGTCGGCGGTCACAAGCTGACCTGCCTGCTCAACGTGGGTGCCGAGCACCTTGCGCAGAGCCGCCTGCAGCAGATGTGCGGCGGTGTGGTTGCGCATTATGGAGAGCCTCAGTTCGCTGTCGACCTTTGCGGTGACGGTGTCGCCGACGCTGATGATACCGCTGACCTCGCCTGCGTGCATAAATACGCCCTCGCGGGTCTTCTGGGTGCCGGTCACGGTAAGGCTGCCTGTCGCAGACTCAACAACGCCTGTGTCACCCACCTGTCCGCCGCTTTCGGCGTAAAACGGAGTGGTGTCAAGCACCAGCACCGCCTGCTGTCCCTCACCCACCGAGTTGACGCATTCGCCCTCGCACAAAATAGCGGTGACCTTAGCCTCGGCGGTCAGACGGTCATATCCGACGAATACAGTTTCCTTCTCGTCGACAAGCAGGTTCTGCTCACCCTTCCATGCATCCGCGCCTGCGTTCTTGCGGGCGGCACGGGTGTCCTTTCTGTACTGGTCATATATCTTGCGGAAGGCCTCTACATCGACCTCGATGCCGCGGTCTGCCAATATTTCGACCGTCAGATCGATGGGGAAACCGTAGGTATCCTGAAGCTTGAAGGCTTCCTCTCCCGACAGCTTGTCGCCTGTGTTCGCGGCAACAAAATTGTCGAGTATCTGCATGCCCTGATCGATGGTCTTTGCAAAGTTTTCTTCCTCGACCTGAACCACCTTTTTGATAAGATCGCGCTTCTCTGCAAGCTCAGGATATGCGCTCTCGTTTTCCTGAATGACGGTGTCGACAACTTCGTTGAGGAAGATACGGTCGATACCGAGCAGGCGTCCGTGACGTGCCGCGCGGCGAAGCAGACGGCGCAAAACATAGCCACGTCCGTTGTTGGAAGGCATGATCCCGTCGCCGATCATAAAGGAGGTGCTGCGGATATGGTCGGTGATAACACGCAGGGACACGTCCTTTTTCTCGTCGGTCTTATAATCAACGCCGGCAATGCGGCTGATGTGCTTCATGATGTTCTGAACGGTGTCGACTTCGAAAAGGTTGTCAACGTCCTGCATCACGCAGGCAAGGCGCTCAAGTCCCATGCCTGTATCGATATTCTTCT
>CAZDIN010000064.1:0-6095 GCA_964505515.1 uncultured Eubacteriales bacterium
AACGGCGAGGACTGCGTCGGAAGGTCACCCGACTTTTTGGTAAGCAGTGATGTTCTTGAGGATTCCTACGGCTCGGTCACACAGATCGAGTATCAGTCCAAGCAATACAACTTCTACGCCTGTAAGGGCGACGATCTGACGGTCTGCTATTTTGTTGACCTGTCTCAGACGGTCGAATTCAGAAAAAAATACAACGCAGGGCGTCCGGTAGTCGCCTACATAACCGTCGACAACATCGACGATCTGCAGCGGGGCACGCGCGACAGTGAAAAGACCCAGATCAGCAGTGCTATCGAAAAGCGCATTGAAAACTGGTCAGGCGAACTGCACGCTGTATGCCGACGCATGAATCACGACAGGTTTATACTTGTCACCGACGAGAGCGGCTTTGAATACATGAAGGATACCAGATTTGACATTCTTCATAAGGTCAAGTCGATCGACTTCGGTGAAAAGGGTAACGCGACCCTCTCTATCGGAGTCGGCCGCGCGGGAGCGAACTTCTCCGAATGTGAGGAGCTGGCGCGTCAGGCACTTGATATGGCGCTCGGTCGCGGAGGAGATCAGGTCGCGGTGCGCGATCCCAAGGAATTTGAGTTCTTCGGAGGTACGTCTTCGACAGTGTCAAAGCGCTCGAAGGTCAGGACCCGCGTTGTTGCCTCTGCTCTGCGCGAGCTTATCGATTCAAGCGACGGCGTTATAGTAATGGGTCACAGGTACGCCGACCTTGACAGCTTCGGCTCATGCTTCGGACTTTACCGAATGGTGACCGACCTCGATAAACCCTGCAAGATCGTATTTTCGCGTGAAAAGTGCCTCTGCTCAAGCCTTGCGGACTATGTCTGCGAAAGCTATCCCGACGAGGATATCCTCGCCACACCGCAGCAGGCGGCTGACATGATGACCAAGCGTACCCTGCTTATCATCACAGATACCCACCGCCCCTCATTCGTGGATAGCCCCGAGCTGCTTGAAGCGGCATCGACGGTGGTCGTTATCGACCACCACCGTAAGAACGTTGACCACATCAGCAACGCGGTCATTTTCTACCATGAGCCTTACGCATCCAGCGCCTGCGAGATGGTCAGCGAGCTTCTGCAGTACATGACCCATCGCATAGGCCGTGTGGAATCAGAGGCGTTGCTGTCGGGTATAATGCTCGACACACGCAACTTTGTGCTGAATACAGGTGTTCGCACCTTTGAATCCTCGGCATATCTGCGCGGCTGCGGTGCAAACCCCATCACAGTCAAGGGCTTCTTCCAGAACTCCATCGACGTCTATAAGCTCAAGGGCAACATCGTTTCATCTGCCCATGTGTATGACAGGTGTGCCGTTGCTATTGCAGGCTCTGATCACCCCCAGCTGCGCATAGCTGCGGCTCAGGCGGCTGATGAAATGCTCGGCATCGAGGATGTAGATGCATCCTTTGTCGCATTCAGCGAGGGCGGTGTCATCAATATTTCCGCCCGCTCGCTCGGAAAGGTCAACGTCCAGCTTATTATGGAACAGCTTGGCGGCGGCGGACATCTGACGATGGCGGCGGCGCAGTTGACCGAGATCGGCATTGAAGAAGCGCTTGCTTGCTTGGCCGACGCCATAAAGGACTACCATAAAAATAACGAAAACTAATCATCGAGAAACGAGGTAATATATATGAAACTGATCCTGACAGCAGACGTCAAGGGCAAGGGCAAAAAAGGAGAAATGATAAACGTTTCGGACGGATACGCGCGCAACTTTCTCTTGCCGAAGGGTCTTGCGATCGAAGCTGATGCGCAGGCATTGACCGAGCTACGCAACCGCGAGGAATCGAAGGCTCACCACATTGCCGAGGAGAAGGCAGCCGCACAGGCAGCCGCCGACAAGCTCAACGGGGGAAAGGTCTCCCTCAAGGTCAAATCGGGAGCAAGCGGCAAGATATTCGGCTCGGTAACCTCCAAAGAGGTCTGCGACGCGATAAACGCATCCTACAAGCTTGATATCGACCGCAGGAAGCTTGTTATGAAGGATATAAAATCCATCGGAGAGTATACGGTGACCGTAAAGCTCTACACAGGTATCGCCGCCGAAATGACGGTGGCTGTTGAACAGGAATAAAAATTCACTGAAAGGAAAAGAAAAATGGCGGAAACTATACCGTATGAATCTTTAAGCGGCGGCATCGTGCCCTTCAACGCAGAGGCTGAGCAATCGGTCCTCGGTGCGATACTGATCGACCCCGATGCTATCAATGCCGTAAACGCGATCATCAAGAGTTCCGAGTATTTCTATATTCCTCAGCATAAAGAGATCTTCCGCGTGTTGTCGGACATGAGCCTGACCAACGACCAGATCGACGTTGTCACGGTCCTCGATACCCTTAAAAAGAGGGGAGTGTACGACGACGCAGGCGGCAAGACCTATTTGATGCAGCTTGTTGAGATGGTGCCCAGCGCCGCCAATGTGGCTGCATACGCTGGCATCGTTCGGGACAAATATTTCGCAAGAAGTCTGCTTTCAGCCGCTCGTACCATCGCAAAAGAGGTCGAAGCGGAGGAGTCGGACGTAAACAACCTCATCAACCTTGCCGAACAGCGCATCTATGACATAAGACAGGGACGTGACGTCAGCGGTCTGACCCATATCCGCGAGGTCTTGCACAGCGAGACCATTTTCCGTCTTGAGCGGCTCAACGACCCCGAACTGCGTCAGGACTACATCGGTATTCCTACGGGCATCAAGCGCCTTGACCGCATGATAACGGGGCTTAATAAGTCCGACCTTATCATTCTCGGCGCCCGTCCCGGTATGGGTAAAACGAGCTTTGCGCTGAACATCGCACGTCACGTTGCCATTAAAGAGAAAAAGCGCGTCTGCTTCTTCTCGCTGGAGATGAGCCGCGATCAGCTTGCACAGCGTCTGCTCTCCTCCGAGGCTTGTATCAAGAGTGAGCAGCTTCGTACAGGCAAGCTTGTTGCGGACGAATGGACGCGCCTCATTCAAGCCACCGAGGTGCTCTCAAAGGCTGAGCTATATGTCGACGAAAGCACGGGAGTTACCGTTCAGGATATGGAATCCAAGGTTCGCCGCTTAGGTAATGTTGATCTCGTAATGGTCGACTACCTCGGTCTTATGGAAGCACCGAAGGATTCTGCGTCCAAGGGGGAAAATCGCGTGCAAGAGGTCACCAAGATCACCCGAGGCCTTAAGCTTATGGCTAAAAAGTTGAATGTTCCGGTGCTTTGCTGCTCGCAGCTTCGCCGTGCGGCTGCCGCCGATAAGGATTCCAACCGACCCTCCCTTTCAAGCCTGAGGGATTCGGGTTCTATCGAGCAGGATGCCGACATCGTATTGTTCCTGCACCGTGAGGACTACTATAAGAACGGCAACCCCGAGATACAGGCCGACGAGCATGGCGCAACCTGTATCGTAGCTAAGAACCGCCACGGTGAAACGGGCGACGTCGAGCTTTATTGGGATGGCCAGTTCACACGCTTTACTTCGGTGGAAAAGGATGATCGATAAGCTGAAGTCTGCGCTGGCGCGTTGGTCTATGCTTGAGCAAAATGACCGCGTGGCAGTGGCGCTTTCGGGCGGATGCGATTCGGTTGCCCTGCTGTATGCTCTGCGTGAGCTTGAAAATGAGTTGGGCATTACCCTTGCCGCTGCCCATGTGAACCATCACATCAGGGGCGATGAGGCGGACCGCGATGCGCAGTTTGTCGAGGACCTATGTGAAAAGCTCGGTGTAAGGCTATACCGATTTGATGTCGATGTCCCGACCGAATCGGAGAGAACGGGGGAGAGCGAGGAGCTTTGCGCCCGACGCCTGCGATACGAAGCGTTGGACAGCCTTGTTTCAGACGGATTCAAGGTCGCGACGGCGCATACTTTGTCCGATAACGCAGAAACCGTGCTTTTCAACCTTTCGCGCGGAAGCTCGATAAAGGGGCTTTGCGGTATACCGCATGTTCGCGGAGGATATATCCGACCGCTGTTGCTCTGCGCCCGTGCCGATACCGAAAACTACTGCGCCGAGCATTCGCTTCAATTCGTGCATGACAGCACCAACGACTGCGATGACTACACACGCAACTTCCTGCGTCACAAGGTCATACCGCCGCTCAAAGAGGTGTTGCCGTCCTGCGAGGAAGCCATTTCGCGCATGAGCGCTCAGCTCTGCGAAATCGACGAAATGCTTGATAGAATGGCGTGCGGACTTATCAGCTTAAGCTCTACCGAAGACGGATGGCGGCGTGATGTTCTGCTTAAAAGCGAAAGACCTGTGCTTTCGCGTGCCCTCCACCGTCTGACTAAAGAACAGACAGGCCGCGCACCCGATAACTTCCACACCGACAGCCTGTGCAGTCTGGTCGAAGGCGGAGGAAGGCTGCAGTTGTCGGGCGGATATTTCGCCGTTTGTGACGATACGTTAAGATTTATCAGCGATGAAAAAATCGCAGAGGCTTATTCTATTCGGTTGACCGAGGGCGAGATCGATACGCCGTGGTTTTCCTTGGAAGTGAACATGTTTGCGGAAAAAATGAAACAAATTGTTCATAATTCCGTGATGCTTTACGAAATAGATTGTGATAAAATAGTCGGTGAAGCGGTAATCAGATGTCGCAAAGAGGGGGATAGGTTCCGTCCTGATAAGCGGCGCACCAAGCCTCTGAGAAAATGGATGAACGACTGCCATATATCTGCTGAGCAACGCGACCTCTGGCCTGTTGTGGCTGATGACGATGGCGTTGTATGCGTGGTCGGCATTGGCGTCGATTCCCGTGTTCTGCCTGACGAAAATACAAAAAAACGCATGATTATAAAAACGAGGGGAAAATAATGTTACAAGATGATGTGAAAGAAATCCTGTTATCCGAGGAACAATTAAAAGAGATCGTTGCGCGTCTTGGACGTGAGATAACCGAGGAGTATAAGGATAAAAACCTTCTTATGATCGGTATTCTCAAGGGCTGCGTTGTCTTTATGAGCGACCTGATGCGAGAGGTCGACCTGAAATGCCGTATCGACTTTATGGCTGTATCCTCCTACGGCTCGGGTACCAAGTCCTCTGGCAACGTCAGGATCATCAAGGATCTTGATATCGACCTTGAGGGATATGACGTCCTGCTGGTAGAGGATATTCTCGACTCGGGAAACACCCTGAGCTACGTTCGGGCACTGCTTGCTACAAGGGGTGCAAAAAGCGTCAAGATATGCACCCTGCTCGATAAGCCCGCGCGACGCACCGCTGATATTACTGCCGATTTCGTAGGCACCGAGATCGGCGATGAGTTTGTCATCGGATATGGGCTTGACTTTAATGAAAAGTATCGCAATTTGCCGTATCTGGGCGTTCCGCACCCATACGTCTACAGCGGTAAATGACAGGAGTGATCGTTTTTGAATAAAAATTGGAAGAGGGCGCTGATACTCATTGTTGTACCTGTGGTGTTGCTGTTCGGATTATGGTTCTTGACCACCGGAACGCGCAACGCCGACAAGGTCAAGTATTCTCAGATAGTCGAATACTTCTACAACGATGAGGTAAAGAGTTTTGATCTGGATTGGGGCAGCGGAGTCCTGAGCTATACTCTGCGCAAGGACGACAAGAACTATACCTATAGCTCCCCAAGCGCAGAGATATTGTGGCGCGACATCCACGAATATGTAGCCGAGAACAGCCTCGGTGAAGACGTGGATGAAGAGAATAAGCTGGATTATGACTACAAATACAGCCGTACAGGCAGTTGGGTCGCAGACCTGTTGCCGATAGTGCTGGTAGTCGGCTCGACCATCGTCCTATACGTTATCATGTCGCGACGTATGGGCAAGATGATGGGCGACGACCGTATGTCCTCCTTCGGCAAGATCAAGACAAAGAAGCCTGTTGCCGACAAGCGCAAGACTACCTTTGCCGACGTTGCAGGTGCAGACGAGGAAAAGGAAGAGCTTGTTGAGATAGTCGAGTTCCTGAAAAGCCCCAAAAAGTTCAACGATATGGGCGCCCGTATTCCCAAGGGCGTGCTGTTAGTCGGCCCTCCGGGAACGGGTAAGACCCTCTTGGCGCGCGCCGTTGCAGGCGAAGCGGGAGTACCTTTCTTCTCTATCTC
>CAZDIN010000065.1:0-6038 GCA_964505515.1 uncultured Eubacteriales bacterium
AAGCCGCAGGGCGAGTGCTATATTCTTAGCGGTACCCCGGATGGAAAGCTCGTTAAGGTTTTCAAAAACCCGACCGATGCAGTTGTTAAGCTTGATGACTTTAAGCCCAGCTCTGTTGTTCTGGATGATTCGGGATTCCTTTATGTGCATGTTAACTCATGTACCGAAGGTTTGGTCGTTCTGAGATACTCGGATGGCTCGTTCAGCACCTATTACGGCGCTAACAAGGTCGTTCTTACCTGGAGAAACGCCGTTCAGCAGACTTGGAACAAGATCCTCTCCCGTGAAGCGACGACAGGTACGGCCAACTTAGTACCTACCGAGATATCGGGCATTTATATCCAGGACGGATTTATCTATACGACAACCTCCTCCGCTGATATAGATAAGGACCTGCGTGTCCGTAAGCTTAACGCTTTGGGTAACAACGTTCTTCAGGGTGACGCTAACGCCTTGGTCTCTGTTATCTTCGGTGAAAGAGAAAGAGAGTCTGCGGCTACCGACACACGAATGATAGATATTCATGTTGACGAAGACGGTGTTATGGCATGCCTTGATGCTCAGCGCGGAAGAGTCTATCTTTACGATGAGACCTGCACTCTGCTGACGGTTTTCGGATATAAGACTGACGGTTCGGGTAACACCCAGAACGGTGCTACATTTGTTCCTACAGCCGTTGATAAGTTGGGCGATGACTACATCATTCTCGACAGCAAGGTTGGAACGGTTGTGTCATATTCACCGACCAGCTACATTGAAATGCTGCAGGAAGCCAACAGCTATTATCTGAAGGGTTGGTATGTCGAAGGTGAGTCCTACTGGCGCGAGGTTATCAAGTACGATGCAAACTTCGCCCGCGGATACGCTGCCATCGGTAAATCTCTGTTAGAGAAGGAAGAGTATGAAGAGGCGCTTTACTGGCTCAAAGAGGGTCAGGACCGTACGTCTTACTCAACCGCGTATGCTGAGTACCGTACAGAGTTCCTCAGAGCGAATTTCTATTGGTTGATTCCGGCTGCGTTAGCTGTCGTTGTCGTAGTTCTCCTTCTGTTCAAATGGATCCAGCGTCTGCTGGGTGTAAGAGCGCAGAAGGCTAAAATGAAATTTAATTAAGGAGGGGAAGACATATGGGATCTATTGCTAGAATTATAAAATATGGAAAAAAATGCAAAGACGAGATCGACATTAAAAGTCTTTCCCCGAAAAAGTGGGATTGGAAGAAGATAATCTGGCCCTTCCGAGTACTTACCCACCCGATCCAAGCGTTTGCTGAGATCAAGTACGAAAAAAGAGGATCGGTCTTTCTTTCGATTGTAGTTTTGGCGCTTTGGTTTTTCAGCTCCATATTTGACTACCTTGAAAAAGGATTTATTTTCAATAAAAACAGCGTCGACAGCCTGAGCGCTATTGACCAGTTCATGAGTTCTTCAATGATCATCATTCTCTGGTGCATCGCCAACTGGGCAATATGCACCTTGATGGACGGAGAAGGATGGTTCCATGAGATCTGGATAAGCAATTGCTATTGCGTTATGCCGCATGTCGTCACCATTGTGCCACTCGCTTTGGTCTCCAATGTGTTGACAAGCGACGAAGGCACGTTCCTCACCATTCTCACCACGGTCGTCTTTATTTGGATGGTACTACTGATGTTTATCGCTAACACGACTATTCACCAGTACTCTTTCGGAAAGAGCCTTTGGTCGATGGTTTTGACCGTCTTGGGTGTGTTGATTCTGCTGTTGCTCGGCGTTTTGATCGGAAGCTTGTTCATGGAGATATGGTCCTTTATTAAATCAGTCTACGATGAACTTATCATGCGAATTTAGCAGGGGAGGGGAAAATATGAAAAAGAGAGTTATATCTGTACTTATGACCGTCATGGTCCTCTTGACCGTTTTGATTGCCTCCGCTGCCCCTGTAGCCTTTGCTGATACTGTTGAGGAAGGTGAGCTTCCCGAAACAGAATTTGTCAATGACGAGAGTTCAGAGGGTGTTAATGCTACCGCCGAGCCCCTTTACACTGACCTTACCGGCTTCAAGAGCATAGCAAAGAGCGATAGTCTTGAGTTGTATATGTGTGAATACAAGGAGCTTGGAGTGGTTCTTGCCGTAAAGGACATCAAAACAGGACGTGTACAGTATTCTGTATCCTCTAAGGTTACTCAGTTGAAGGAAAGTGAGCAGCTGCACGCAACTTCGCTTGGTGTTGTTTATTACTTGGATAAGACCGGTACTTCACAGCACGTCTATACAACCGACGCCTATCTCGCAGGCAACTATGAGCTTGAAAATATAGATAACGGAATCCGTATTACCTATGAGTTTCCTGATGTAGAAAAGGGTCAGGGCTTTACTGTGCCCTTCACCTTCACTGTTGAGGATGATCACTTTGATGCAGGAGTCGAGATCAAGAACATTAGTAACGATTCCAAGAGCACAAGCTTAGTTACAAGCGTGTCGGTACTGCCTTACTTCGGTTCTGCCGATTACGGCACCGACGGTTACATCCTTATTCCTGACGGAAGCGGATCCCTCATTGATAACGATTACGCATCGCGTGACGGCACAGTTAAGTACTACGAAACCTATGTTTACGGATACGACACTACCATCGCCCGTAACAATACTAATCTTGCTTTGAACTATACTGAATCAACCACGCTGCCCGTTTTCGGTGTAAAATCTGACTCGACCGCGATGTTTGCCGTAATTGATAGCGGCGACGCACTCGCTCAGGTCAAGGCAGTAAGCTCGCGTGAAGCATTCCCGTTCACCTCTACATACGCTGAGTTCATCGTCAACAAGTCTGACACTTACTCCAGCGGAAAGGCAAGCCATCTTCAGAAAAGCAGCCGACGTTCGACCTACCGTCAGTCTGATACTGAGCTTGCTAAGGTTCAGTATTACATGCTCGTTGACGAAAAAGCCGATTATGTCGGAATGGCAGAACGCTACCGTAATTACCTGATCGACGAGGGCACTGACACCGAGATCGATGAGAACCTCAACTTCTACATGGATATCATCTGCGCAATAAACAAGACCGAGTCTGTTTACGGCTTTATTACCGATGTTACAAAGACTATTACAACCTTCGCAGATACTGAGAAGATGGTTGAGGAGCTATCCGAAGCTGATGTTGAGAATATCAATGTTCGCCTGAAGGGATGGCTTAAGGGTGGACTTGAGTCTACAGCCATTACCGATGTTAAGGTTGAGTCCAAGCTTGGCGGAAAGGACGACCTGCTTAAGCTGAATGAAACCGTCAGCTCACTCGGCGGACGTGTTTATGCTGATTTTGAGCTGGTCAACATCTACGATGAGAAGGCAGGCTGGTCGTTTAGCAAGTTGGCTGTTCGCGACCTGGTAAGTTCTATTGCTCAGCAGCCTATCTACAAGCTGAACATCGGCACCTTTGATGAGAGCAATGTCTTCTACCGTTGCCGTGGAAGTCTTATCGGTAAACAGATAGAAAGCTTTATAGATGACTACAAGGCACTTGGTCTTAGCGGAATCTCCGTCGGTTCTCTGGGTAACAGCAACTACTCAGACTTCTACATCGGCGACCGCTTCAACGATGCACAGAATACCCGTGATTATATCCTTGAGGCTGTTGCAGGCTTGAAAGAGGATACAGGCAGTGTTATCGTGGACGGCGGTAACGGCTACACGCTTCCTTATGTAGATACCGTCATCGCACCTCCGATGTATGACAGTGGATATGAGATGAGTATGACTGAGGTTCCGTTCCTGCAGATCGCACTTCACGGAATCATCAACTATACCGAAACTGCTCATAACCTGACATCGTCTCCGACACTTCAGTTGCTTCGTCAGCTGGAGACCGGTTCGGCTCCGTACTTCATCTTTACGGAAGCTGAAAGTTCGGAGTTCCTGAATACCAACTTCAATTACATCTATTCCAGCCAGTTCTATACATGGAAGGAAACTGCGATTTCCAACTATAAGACCCTTTCATCCGTGCTGAACGGCTACTGTGACGATTACATCACAGATCACGTTGTAGTCACCGATAAGGTTCGCGCTACGACCTATGGAGATGATCTTGTTGTTCTTGTCAACTACGGATCAAATGACTACGACTGCTACGGCATCACGGTTCCTGCTGAGGGATATGCAACAACAACAGCAACGGCGTTTGCGGAGGCTGAGGCTAATGCCACCGCAAACAGCCTGCCTGAAGAGGAGGTGGCGAACTAATGTCAGAATTAACAACTGTTAAACGCGCAAAACCGAAAAAGCAGCTGACAGAGATCCAGCGCCGCCGCCGTGCAGGACTGTTGTTTACGACCCCCTTTATCATTGGATTTATATGCTTCTACCTGCAGCCGCTGGCTATTTCTCTGTACTACACCTTCCTGGATGTTAAACCCATCAAGGGTGGTTCCATGAGCATGGATTGGTATGGATTGCAAAACTATATTGATCTTAAAAATGATAACGAGTATTGGCCTGCGTTGGCATCCACCTTGGGTGACATGGCAATTAATACTCCGGTCATCATTGTCTTCTCGCTGTTCATTTCTGTTATTCTTAACCAGAAGTTCAAGGGAAGAATGTTCGCCCGTGCTGTTTTCTTCATGCCGGTTGTTGTCACTTCGGGTATCGTTATCAAATTTGTTCAGGGTGACACCTTTATTGAATCAGTCGAGACCGAAGCCTCCTCAACCTTGTTCCAGGCTGCCGGTTTTGAGAAGATACTTGTCGGCATGAATCTTCCCGATGATATCGTTTCGATATTCACGACCATCGTCAACCGAACCTTTGATACCCTTTGGAAGTGCGGAGTTCAGATTTTGCTCTTCATAGCCGCGTTGCAGAGTGTATCGCCTCAGTTGTACGAGGCCGCGAAGATCGAAGGCGCTACAGGTTGGGAATCCTTCTGGAAGGTCACCTTCCCGAACGTTGCTCCGATCATACTGGTCAATTTGATCTATACCATCATTGACTCCATCACTGACCCGAGCAATACGCTGATGGTAACTATCGAAGAAACCGCGTTCACCAGCCTGAAATACTCGGTTGCCTGCTTGGAGTCGTGGATATTCTTCCTGATACTGCTGGCGATCATTGGTATAATATTCTTGTTCGCAAGCATAATCTCACGGTCAGCGAACCGTTCAGTAAGGTAAGAAAGGAGCTGTATTCTGAATGAACAAACGAATTCTTGCGTCTGAAGTTGGAACATTGATTTGGAAAATTCTGAGATTCTTCATTTTGATCGGCCTTTCTTACGTTCTTATCTACCCGATCCTTTACATGCTGACAATGGCTCTTCGTACCACGGCTGACGTTATCGACCCAAGTGTTATCTGGGTTCCCAAGCACTTTACGTTGGAACATTTCAGCTATGCCTTTGAGGAAATGAATTACTTTTCGAGTATGGCAACTACATTGACCATGTCGCTTGTGGCTACTGTGTTGCAGATGATCTCATGCTCGATGGTTGGATACGGCTTGGCAAGGTTTAAGTTCCGTTCAAGCGGATTTTGGTTCGTGCTTGTTTTGATGACACTGATCGTTCCTGCTCAGGCTATTACGATCCCGTTGTACTTCCAGTATAAACACTTCTCGATCCCGATCATTTCTCCGATACTTGAATATGTGTTTAATATCGAGATGCCTGCCTTCCTGACCGTTAACCTGATCGACAGTTGGTTTATTTTCTGGCTGTCGGCAATTACGGCGACAGGACTTCGTTCGGGACTGTATGTCTACATCTTCCGCAACTTCTTCCTCAACATTCCTTATGAGATCGAAGAGGCCGCGGTCGTTGACGGTGCGAACTACTTCAAGACCTTTACGAGCATCATGGTGCCTAATGCGGGCGGATCTTATTTGACCGTGTTTCTTTTCTCAGTCGTTTGGTATTGGAACGATCTGTTCTATACCAGCACCTTTATCTCAAATAAGATCACCATCGCAAAATCGCTGGATGTTCTCCAGGCGCTGACATCTAAACTGACCTTGTCCGAGGCTACTCCGAAGTTGCTTGCAGGCTCACTGCTGTATAT
>CAZDIN010000066.1:0-6006 GCA_964505515.1 uncultured Eubacteriales bacterium
TATGGTTTTCATTACCGCCGGTATGGGCGGCGGCACCGGTACCGGTGCAGCTCCTATCGTTGCCCAGATCGCTAAGGAGCTTGGAATACTTACCGTCGGTATCGTTACCAAGCCGTTTGCATTCGAAGGTAAGATGCGTATGAACTCCGCTGAAAAGGGTATTGCCGCCCTCAGCGAGAGCGTTGACAGCCTTATCGTTATTCCGAACGAAAGACTTAAGCTCGTTTCCGAGGAAAAGATCACCCTGCGCAACGCCTTTATTATTGCTGACGATGTTCTCCGTCAGGGCGTACAGAGTGTTTCTGACCTTATCAAGATTCCGCAGATGGTCAACCTCGACTTTGCTGACGTTACCGCTATCATCAAGGACAGCGGCTACGCTCACATGGGCGTTGGTACCGCTACCGGTCGCGAGAAGGCTGAGATCGCTGCGCGTGCCGCTATCACCAGTCCGCTGATCGAGACCGATATGAAGGGCGCTAAGGGCGTTATCATCAACATAACCGGTTCTGTTGATATCGGACTTGAAGAGGTTGAAGTTGCCTCCTCTATCGTTGCTGAGACTGCTCACGAAGATGCCAACATCATCTGGGGTGTTTCTCTTGACGAGAACATGGAGGATGAGATCAAGATGACCGTTATTGCTACCGGCTTTGCAGGCGGCAAGAAGGGCAAGAGCACCAGCGGTGCCGAGCTTCTTGATGCTATCACTAACGCTAATGAAGAAGAGGACGACTACACCGACCTCATGAGCATCTTCAACAAGTAATTGCCCGTTAATACGAATAATAACGAAAGGCCGCAATATGTTTATTGGGGCCTTTCTCTTATGTGGTGATACGATGGATTGGACCGAAATTAAAATCAGGGTTAACAGCGCCGATACCGAACGCGTTTCAGACATAGCGAACATGGTCGTGCCCTACGGTATATATATCGAGGACTATACCGATCTTGAGGAGATGGCGTTGGAGATTGCGCACATTGACCTGATCGACGAGGAACTGGTTGCTAAGGACCGCTCGGTTGCTTACGTTCATATTTATATCAATCCCGAGGAAAATCCTTTTGAAGCGATCGCCTTTTTGAGCGAAAGATATGTTGCCGAGGGAATAGAACATTCTATCGAGCAGAACTTGGTTCAGGAGAGCGATTGGGCAGAAAATTGGAAAAAATATTTCAAGCCTTTGGAGATCGGCACTCGGCTCGCCGTTTGTCCCTCATGGGAGAAATATGATAACGGCGACGGCAGAAGTGTCTTGAATATTGATCCGGGAGCCGCATTCGGAACAGGAGCACATGATACAACTCGTCTGTGCCTGACCGTTCTGGACAAGATATGCGCAAAGGGTCAAAGTATACTTGACATCGGCTGCGGCAGCGGCATCCTTGCCATTTCCGCGCTTTTGCTCGGCTGCGACAAGGCTGTCGGAGTTGACATCGACCCCCTCGCAGTTAAGGTAGCAAAAGAGAATGCGGTGCTTAACGGCCTTGACAGCCGCTGTGAATTTACCTGCGGCGACCTTGTCGAAGCCGTCAAGGGTCAGTATGAGATCGTCTGCGCCAATATAGTCGCAGATGTGATCATCGAGCTTTGTGATAATGTCTTACCTTTTATTAAGGATGACGGCGTCTTTGTCTGTTCGGGTATAATTGATACTCGCGAGCAGGACGTCGTTGTTAAGCTGAATCAGGTTGGATTGCGTATACGCGACCGATTTACAAGCGGCGGATGGGTCGCATTGGTTTGTGAAAAGGAGAGATAAGAATGCTTGAATTTGAGGAGCAGAAGCTACGGCTTGCAGGCTATAAGCCTGAGCTTTTGGATCTTGCTGATGCGCTTGGCTTAAAGGAGCTGCAGCAGGAGGTCGAACGCCTTGAGGAACAGTCGGCGCAGCCGAATTTCTGGGACGACGTAGAAAACTCCCATAAGATACTGCAGCGCATCTCGCAGGGAAAGAATAAGATCGGTACCTACGACGCCCTCAAGCGCAAGTTTGATGACGCAATGACCCTCATCGAGCTTGCTGACGAGGAGAACGATGAGTCCCTTGTCGACGAGGTGGTACAGAATGTCGACGAGGTCATTAAGGAGATCGAGGACCTTCGTCTTACTACCTTGCTCTCGGGCGAATATGACGCAAATAACGCCATATTGACCTTCCATGCGGGTGCAGGCGGTACCGAGGCACAGGACTGGGTGCAGATGCTTCACCGTATGTATATGCGCTACGCCGAACGCAAGGGATTTAAGGCGAGGACGATCGATTTCCTCGACGGAGAAGAAGCGGGACTCAAGAGCGCTACCGTCGTCGTTGAGGGCGAAAACGCATATGGTTATTTGAAGAGCGAAGCAGGCGTTCACCGTCTTGTCCGCGTTTCACCCTTTGACTCATCGGGAAGGCGCCATACCTCCTTTGCGTCCTTGGAGGTCATGCCTGAGATCAATGACGATGTTGAGGTCGATATTCGTCCGGAGGACCTGAAGGTCGACACCTATCGCTCAAGCGGTGCAGGTGGCCAGCACGTTAATAAGACCGAGTCAGCCATCCGTATTACCCATCTGCCGACCGGTATCATTGTAGCCTGCCAGAATGAAAGAAGCCAGCATCAAAACCGCGAGGTTGCCCTGAAGATGCTTAAATCCAAGCTTGTTGAGATCAAGGAAAGGGAGCATCTCGATAAGATCGAGGATATCAAGGGCGAGCAAAAGGAGATCGGCTGGGGAAGTCAGATACGCTCGTATGTATTTATGCCTTATACCTTGGCGAAGGATCACCGCACAGGCTTTGAATCAGGAAATATCAACGCTGTTATGGATGGAGATATCGACGGATTTATTAACGCCTATCTCAAGGCCGAAAGCCTCGGAAAGCTCGGTAATATCGAATAAGCTAAAACGCACGGTTTCACCGTGCGTTTTTTTAATCATCGTATTCCTCGTCTTCGCCGTCGTCAATCTCAAAGGGCGCGGTGCCGATGACTTCAAACATGCCGCCGCGCATCCATATTGACGGCGTAATGCTGATGCAGTAGCCCTTTCCGTTAAGACATTCCCAATCGGACATCCTTCTTTGAGGAAGCCCGTAGGTCGCCAAAATTGCCATTATAACGCCGCCGTGGGTGCAGATAACCGCATCGCGCTTGCCTTCGGTCATCATGTACTGAACGATGTTGTTGAAGGCGTTGCAAACGCGTGCGACAAAGGCGTTGGTGTCCTCACCGTTTGGGGGCGCGAAATCAGCGCCCTTTTCACCCGTCCACTTCTTGAAATCCTCGTTTTCCGCAAGCTCAGCAGCTGTCTTGCCCTCGAAATCGCCGAAATCACATTCGGTAAGATCGGGTACAAATATGGGGTTCTTGTCGGGATAGAGTGCCGCCATAGTCTGACGGCAGCGAAGCATAGGGCTTGTGAAATACTCCTCAGCCTCAGGGTAAATATAGTTTTCCTTCATGGCGTGCAGCATCGCGAGTCCCTCGGGTATAAGCGGAACGTCGGTTCGGCCGATGTACTGACCCTTGAGGTTGCCCTCGATAAGCCCGTGACGTATCAAATAAATGCGATAGGTTTTCATTCAACTACCACCGATCAAATATTGTTACCACTATTGTACCATTATCTAATGCATTTCGCAACAAAAAAATAGCCCGACGGTCATGTCGGGCTATTTCTGATGAGAAGCTTCTTATTTAATGACGTCGTTGGAACGGTCTACATAGGTTGTGTGGAGAATCTCGTGAGCCTTGTGGCTGCCGGGTTCACCGAAGTACTCCTTGTAGATAGCCTTAACGGCCTCATTGTCGTGTGACTTTCTCTTGGGCAGCAGCTTGTCTTCTTCGTAGATAGAAGCGGCACGAACTGCGGCAATGTTGGTCACTGCACGGACAGAAGCAGGCTGGATCGGCTGACCGCCGCCGTTTACGCAACCGCCGGGGCAGCACATGATCTCGATGAAGTGATAATCCTTCTCACCGCTCTTAACGGCATCGAGCACCTTCTTAGCATTCTGCAGTCCGCTTGCAACAGCAACATTGATCTTGATGCCGTTGACGTCGTAGGTAGCTTCCTTAACGCCGTCGGTTCCGCGAACCTCAACGAAGTCATAGCTCTCGTTGTCCTTGCCGGTAAGGGTGTCGACAGCGGTACGAAGAGCAGCCTCCATAACACCGCCGGTAGCGCCGAAGATGACAGCAGCACCGGTACCTTCACCGAGCGGATTGTCGAATTCTTCGTCAGGCAGGTTGTTGAAGTTGATGCGTCCGCGGTTTATCATGCGGCCAAGCTCACGGGTGGTGAGGATGTAGTCGACGTCCGGAACGCCTGCAGCAGCCTGATCGTCACGGCCGATCTCGAACTTCTTAGCGGTACAGGGCATGATGGAAACAGAAACGATATCCTTAGGATCGATGCCGTTCTTCTCAGCCCACCAAGTCTTAGTAACAGCACCGAACATCTGCTGCGGAGACTTGCAGGAGGAGAGGTTGTCGATCATATCGGGATAGAACTGTTCGCAGTACTTGACCCAACCGGGTGAGCAGCTTGTGATCAAGGGCAGCTTGCCGCCGTTCTTGAAGCGATCGAGGAACTCGGTAGCCTCCTCCATGATGGTGAGGTCGGCACTGAAGTTGGTGTCGAAGACCTTGTCAAATCCGAGACGGCGCAGAGCAGCAACCATCTTGCCCTTAGCAAGAGTACCGACAGGACTGCCAAAGCATTCAGCAATAGCAACGCGGATAGAGGGAGCAGTCTGAACGATAACCGTCTTGGTCGGGTCGTTGATAGCGGCGAACACCTTATCGATGTCGTCACGCTCCTGCAAAGCTCCGGTCGGGCAGGCGGTAATGCACTGTCCGCAGGAAACGCAGGCAACGTTGTTCAGGTCGTTCTCAAAAGCACAACCGATAGTGGTATCAAAACCACGAGCGTTAGCGCCGATAACACCGGTCTGGAGCTTACAAGCGGCAACACAGCGACGGCAGAGAACGCACTTGCTGTTGTCGCGGATCATGTGAACCGCAGAATCGTCGATAGTGGTCTCGGTCTTAGCGCCGTCGAAACGTCCGTCAATGTCAACGCCGAACTCGTTTGCCATAGTCTGCAACTCGCAGTTACCGCTGCGGGTGCAGGAGAGACAGGTGCGGTTGTGGTTGGACAGAAGCAGCTCAATGGTGGTCTTGCGTGAATTGAGAACCTTCTCAGAGTTGGTGAAGACCTCCATGCCTTCGTTTACAGGAGCGACACAGGCCGCGACAAGAGAGCGAGCACCTTTGACCTCACAAACGCAAACACGGCAAGCGCCGATCTCATTGATTCCCTTCATGTAGCAAAGGGTAGGAATGTCGATACCGACCTGACGGGCGGCTTCGAGTATGGTGGCATCCTTCGGTACGCTGACAGACATACCGTTGATTTTCATATTGATCATATCCATGCTTGACACGCTCCTTTCTTATTCTTTTATGATTGCGCCGAACTTACAGCTGTTCATGCACACGCCGCACTTGATGCACTTTGCAGGATCGATGACATGCGGATTCTTAACGGTACCGGAAATGGCGTTGACCGGACAGTTGCGTGCGCAAAGGGTACAACCCTTACACTTGTCAGCGATGACCTTGAACTGAACGAGGTTCTTGCAGGCGCCGGCAGGACATTTCTTGTCAACGATATGAGCAATGTACTCATCGCGGAAATATCTGAGAGTGGAGAGAACAGGGTTCGGAGCGGTCTGTCCGAGTCCGCACAGGGAGTTCTCTTTGATGTAGTAGCTGAGCTCTTCGAGTTTCTCAAGGTCTTCCATAGTTCCGTTGCCGTCGGTGATCTTGTTGAGGATCTCCAACAGTCTGCGTGTGCCGATACGGCAGGGAGTACATTTGCCGCAGGACTCATCAACTGTAAACTCAAGGAAGAACTTAGCGATGTCGACCATACAGGTGTCCTCGTCCATGACGATCAGACCGCCGGAGCCCATCATAGAGCCGATAGCGATAAGGTTGTCATAGTCG
>CAZDIN010000067.1:0-5982 GCA_964505515.1 uncultured Eubacteriales bacterium
AGCAGCTCTGCATGGCACTTCTCCAGTTCGGCGGCAAGGTTCAGGCTCTTGATGGCTCTGATACCATCACTGCTGATATGACTGATTACATCACCAACTACGCTCCTACCGCTTGGACTTCCGGTGATGCCGCTTGGTCTTACACCGGCACTGCAAACGGTGCAACATGGGCTGGTTCCCACCTCAACTTCGCTGATGAGATCGGTATCAACGTCTACTTCACTGCTGACGGCGATGCCGCTGATTACACAGTAACTTCTACCATTGGTACTGTTTCTGACGTTGTTGTTGACGGTGACTACTTCATGGCTACCATCCGTATCAGCTCTTCTATGCTGAGTGACCAGACTGATGTCACTGTTAAGGATGCTGCTGCTAACGAGGTCATCTCTCAGACCTACACTCTCAGCGTTGAGGACTACGTCAATGCTGCTAATTACACCGGCGCTAAGGGTGAATGCGCGGTTGCTCTGATGACCTACGGTAACGCTGCTGTTGCGTATGGCAACACCCTTTAATAATAGGGGGCAATTGTAATGAAGGAATTATTCACTAATCCTGAGATTGAGATCATCTCCTATGAAGCCGTTGACATCATCTGCGCCAGCTCCGGCACCGGCGCTGACGGTAAGGGTAATAACTTCGGTGATATCATCGGACCCGACAGCAACGTTAATCCGTAATTAACCTCGGTTAATTTCGACCTCAAACAAACGCCCTACAGCCTCGGCTGTAGGGCGTTTTACTATACCACCTCTTCACTTCCGTCTCTCCCTCAGTTTCGCTGACGCTCAACAGCTCCCTCGTCAGAGGGAGCTTGATTTTCACCCACCCTCAAACCGCGGATAAACAGTCTGCGGCTGCAAAAAAAGAGCCGCGCATCAGCGCGGCTCTCACCATATACTCTTTACCTATAAAGAATGTCCTCACGACCCGGTCCGTTGGAGACCATCGTGATCTTAAATCCGATCTGCTCCTCAATAAACTCAACATACCTGCGAGCATTCTCGGGCAGGTCCTCATACCTTCTGATACCCGTAATGTCGGTCTTCCAACCGGGCAGAACCTTGAGCACAGGCTTAGCCTTCTCAAGCTCAGGGGTGGTGGGGAAGTCGGTCGTAACCTTTCCGTCGATCTCGTAACCGACGCAAACAGGAATCTCATCAAGATAGCTCAGCGCATCAAGGATGGTCAGCACAACCTCGGTCGCCGCCTGACACTCGCATCCGTATCTTGTTGCAACAGCGTCAAACCAACCCATACGACGCGGACGTCCGGTCGTTGCACCGTATTCGCCGCCGTCAGCACCGTGGTCGCGCAACGCCTTCGCCTCGTCACCGAATATCTCGGAAACAAACGCGCCTGCACCGACCGCACTCGAGTAAGCCTTAACGACCGTCACGACCTCTTTGATCTCGCGCGCAGGAACGCCTGCGCCGATCGTGCCGTAGCCCGAAAGGGTGGACGATGATGTAACCATCGGATAGATGCCGTGGTCGGGGTCCTTCAATGAACCGAGCTGACCTTCAAGCAGGATTGTCTTGTCAGCCTTGACGGCATCAAGCAGGAACTTGTGGGTGTTAGCAACGAAGGGACGGATCCAATCTCTCCACTCAAGCAGGGTCGCATAGATCTCCTCAACGTCGATCTTTTCCTTGTGATACAGATGCTCAACAAGAACGTTCTTTGTTTCAAGCACGCGCACCAGCTTGTCCTTCAGCGCGGCATCGTCAAACAGCTCACAGACCTGAAAACCGATCTTCGCGTACTTGTCCGAATAGAAGGGGGCGATACCCGACTTGGTCGAGCCGAAGCTGCGACCTGCAAGCCTTTCCTCCTCGTACTGATCGAACAGGATATGATAAGGCATAACGATCTGCGCGCGGTCGGAGACCATGAGATTCGGCGCAGGAACGCCGTTCTCGATCAGCATCTCGTACTCTTTCCTCAGATTCGGGATGCTGAGCGCAACGCCGTTTCCGATAATATTGGTAACGTTCTGGCAGAACGCACCCGACGGCATCATGTGCAGAGCAAATTTGCCGTAGCTGTTCTTGATGGTGTGACCCGCATTAGCGCCGCCTTGGAAACGGATAACTATATCCGAGTTGGTAGCGAGCATATCGGTGATCTTGCCCTTACCCTCATCGCCCCAGTTGGCGCCTACAATTGCTTTAATCATACTTATGCCTGCCTATCAAATATATTAGCCGAAAAAAATCCGACACTTCATTATACATGATATCAATAAAAAAAGAAATAGTTTTTTTCAAATTTCTCCAAAATCATACATATTTATTCCTGAATTATGCCCTTAAAGAAGCTTGCACTGCTTTTTCCGCTCGCCCGATTGTATCGGCCGAGCATTTTCAGACCTTCGGGAGAGCCTTGTGTGAGCTTGTTGACCTTCTCCTCGCAGCCAAGGGTCACGGCGAAACCGAGCTGATTTATGACCTCGCAGCCCTGACTGCAGTAGGCGCCGAACGGATATGTAAAGACGGTCGGAGCGCTGCCTGTTGCCTGCATGATCTTCTCCTGCAGCGAGGTCACATCCTCGGTGAGCATGCTCCGATATTCTTCTTCGTTTTCCCCTTGCTTTATGCGACATCCCTTTCGGGAGCCGATGCTGTGCAGGTTATAGGTATGGTTTCCTATCTCGACAAGCCCGCTTTGCGATAGCTCGGCGACCTGATCCCACGTCACATGCGCGTAGTTGATGTTTGAGTCGTCGATCTCGCTGTATTTATCAGTGTGAGTGCCGATAATAGAAAATACCGCATGCATGTTGAGCTCCTTCAGGACAGGAAATGCGTAGGCATAAAAGCTTGCGTATCCGTCGTCAAATGTGATGAGCACAGGCTTTTCAGGAAGCGTGCCGTTGCCTGACACATAGTCCATCAACTGCTTCGCTGAAACAGTGGTGTATCCCTGCTCTTTCAGGTAAACAAGGTCCTCCCGAAACTGCTCAGGCGAAATGACATATTTACCTAATGCGCTGCTTTTGGCAGAGATGTGGTGATACATTATCACGGGCAGACGGATATAGCTTGACTCTGTGCGCGATGTAGCTGCCGCGGCAGCTACGGTGATGACGACACATAGCATTATAGCGAGAATTTTACGCTGTATTCTGAAGATCATCGAAGCACCTCTTTTTATATAAGATATGCTTCGGTATAACTTGGTATTATATTTTTACTGAAAAAGAGTAGCCTTGACTTTTAAGCCGGTCTATGACATCACCGAGGATGGCGTCGTTCGTCTTTGAAACTGCATGGAGAAGATAGATAGCACCCTTGTGAGCCGCATTTGTGACGCGGTCGTATGCCTTTTGGGCAGTCGGCTGGTCGTTGACGTTGTAATCGTAGTAGGCAAAGCTCCAAAACACTGAGGTGTAGCCGAGGCTTTTCGTAACCTCAAGCGAACGTTCTGAAAATTCTCCCTTTGGTGCCCTGAAAAGAGTCATCGTGTAGTTGAAGTTTTCTTTAACGTAATCGTGAAGCTTGGTTATCTGTTCGGCCTGCTGTTCAGCAGTCAGGTCAGGCATCGACGGATGCCCCCAGGAATGATTTCCGACTATGTGCCCTTCGTCTATCATGCGTTGCACAAGCTGTGGATTGCTCGCTGCATAATCGTAGGTCACAAAAAACACTGCTTTTACATTTTTTTGCTTAAGGGTGTCAAGAATAGAGTCAGTGTAGCCGTTCTCATAGCCTTCGTCAAAGGTAAGGCAGATGCTCTCCCTTTCGGATAAAAACACAGCACCGTGCTGACCGTATTTCTGATTGTAATCAAGGCAGGAGAGAGGCTGGTTTTGGTCGTTGCAGTCGTAACCCTGACCCCAGCACATCTTTTGATTGCTAAAGGCAGAGAAGTCTTCGCTCTGATTAGCGACGGCCGTGGTTTCACTCGAAAGGATGCTTCCTTGGGAGGTGCAGGAGCAGAGAATAGCAAGAATCAAAACTGCAAAAAATACTTTTTTCATATCGTCCTCCGTTGTCTACGCATTTCCTTATATAGTATTTGCAGTATATGCTGATGATTTAGTGGTTTTTTCAGCAAAAAACGGAAGAAAATGTTATGTTGACTTGACAGAACCCCAACATATGGTGTAAATTATAAAGTGCAGTAATAGGAAAGAGGTCAATTATGGCTAAGAGAAAAGCAGAGTACGGAAACGAAAGCATAACCAAATTGGAGGGTGCGGATCGGGTAAGGAAACGCCCCGGTGTAATTTTTGGCTCTAACGGTGTTGACGGCTGCGAACACTCTGTGTTTGAGATCGTGTCAAACGCCATCGACGAAGCGCGAGAGGGCTTTGGTAATAAAATAGTTATAACGAGATATTCGGATAACTCTGTCGAGGTCGAGGACTTCGGACGGGGTATTCCTGTTGACCTCAATCCGAAGACCAATCAGTATAACTGGGAACTGGTCTTTTGTGAATTGTACGCCGGCGGAAAGTATAACAACAACGCCGGAGAAAACTACGAGTATTCCCTCGGCTTGAACGGATTGGGCCTTTGTGCAACGCAGTATGCGGCAGAATATATGGACGTTGAGATCCGTCGCGACGGCTTTTTGTATAAGCTGCATTTTGAACACGGCGAAAACGTCGGCGGACTTCATAAGGAAGCCTACTCAGGCAGGCAGACGGGCACAAAGATAAAATGGAAGCCTGATATACAGGTGTTTACCGAGATCGATATTCCTGTCGAATACTATCATGACACTATCAAGCGTCAGTCGGTCGTAAACCCCGGTATACTGTTTGTCGTTCGCAATCAGGTGGGACACTCTTTTGAGACCACCGAGTATAAATATGACAACGGTATCTCCGACTACATCGCCGAGGTAGCAGGGGATGAGGCACTGACGGGCGTTCAGCTCTGGTCAGCCGAGAGAGTAGGCCGCGATCGTGCCGATCAGCCTGATTATAAGCTGAAGATGTCGGCTGCCTGCTGCTTCTCCAATAAAACTCATTTTAAGGAATACTACCACAACTCAAGCTTTCTTGAGCATGGCGGCTCGCCTGATAAGGCGGTCAGGAACGCTTTTGTGTATCAGATCGACGCCTACATCAAGCAGAGCGGAAAGTATAACAAAAACGAGACCAAGATAACCTTCAATGACGTCGACGAATGTCTTAATATAGTCATATCGTCATTTTCCACCCAGACCTCATACGAGAACCAGACCAAGAAATCCATCACTAACAAGTTCATTCAGGACGCAATGACCGAGTTTTTCAAGCGTCAGCTTGAGGTATGGTTTATCGAAAACAAGTCCGAGGCGGATAAGATCGCTGAACAGGTGCTTATCAATAAGCGAAGCCGTGAGCGTTCCGAAAAGGAACGCCTCAACCTCAAGACTACCCTGCAGAATAAGAACGACATTGCAAACAGGGTGCAGAAGTTCGTCGATTGTCGCAGCCGCGACGTTGAGCGACGCGAGGTCTTTATAGTTGAGGGTGACTCGGCTATGGGCTCCTGCATCTTGGCGCGTGACGCTGAGTTTCAGGCGGTCATCCCCGTAAGAGGTAAGATACTAAACTGCCTTAAGGCAGAGTACAGCAAGATATTCAAAAGCGAGATCATTACCGATCTTATAAAGGTACTCGGATGCGGCGTCGAGGTAAAGACCAAGGCGAGCAAGGACGTGTCTACCTTTAATCTGGACAACCTGCGTTGGAACAAGGTCATCATCTGTACAGATGCCGACGAGGACGGATTCCAGATACGCACCCTTATCCTTACGGTGATCTATCGCCTGATGCCCACCTTGATCGAGGCGGGCAAGGTGTATATTGCAGAAACACCGTTGTTTGAAATTACTACGAAGGAAAAGACCTATTTCGCTTATGACGAAATGGAAAAGCGCCAGATATTAGAGATGATCGGCGACCAGAAGTATACTCTGCAGCGTTCAAAGGGTCTTGGTGAAAACCAGCCTGAAATGATGAACCTGACCACCATGAACCCC
>CAZDIN010000068.1:0-5867 GCA_964505515.1 uncultured Eubacteriales bacterium
ACTAACCGATCTTTTTTTCGGGTAAAAGGAGCGTACAGTTTTTTTTGATGAAAATAAGAAAAATGACGCATTTGAGCCTGACGTTGAGCAGACCGCTGCTCAGCCGGAGGCTGAGCCGACCCCTGCTGAGCCAAATGCTGCACAGGAGCCTGTTACCGCAGAGCCGCTCGGCACTCCTGAACCGCAGACAGTGGCTTATCAAGCAGTGACCTCATATACTTACCAGAACACCCAGAACGGTTATCAGTCATCCTATTCCGATAATAAATCGCCTGTCCCCTCCTCGCCCTACAGCTACACCCTGCCTCAGCCGCCGAAAAATCCTGAGCCTCCCAAAAGCAAGCCGCGCCTTTCGGTCATGACGCTGATCGCATGTGTGATAATCACCGCTTTGATATCGGTCACGACCTCGGCTATCGTTACTGCCTTTATGATCGACGCCAACAGCTCTGATTCATCAGGCGAAACACTCTCCTACAGCAACACCGATATCACCATAACCGACAATTCTACCAATTTTGTCGAGGCGGTTGCCGCAAAGGTCAAGCCCAGCGTCGTCGGAGTTGTGTCACGCTACACCTACAGCTCAAACAACTTCTTTGAAAACAGCTCACAGAACCTCGAAAGCGAAGGCTCGGGAGTTATTTATTCAAGCGACGGATACATTATTACAAATAAGCACGTCGTCGACTACGCCATCAGCTACAACGGAACGGTCGAGGTCTATCTTCCCGAGGACCCTGATAATCCTATCTCCGCTAAGGTAGTCGGATACGACGCGGCGTATGACCTTGCAGTGCTTAAGATCGAGCGCACGGGATTAAAGGCTATCTCTATCGGTGAGTCCGCCTCACTGGCAATCGGTGAACAGGTCGTTGCGGTCGGAAATCCCGGCGGACTTGAGTTCATGGGCTCGGTCAGCGTCGGATATGTAAGCGGCCTGTCGCGCACCGTAGTTATCGATACCTTTGCTATGGAAGTGCTGCAGACTGACGCCGCCATCAACCCCGGCAACTCGGGCGGTGCGCTGGTCGACAGCGAAGGAAAGCTGATCGGTATCACAAGTTCCAAGATAGTTTCGGAGGACTTTGAGGGAATGGGCTTTGCCATCCCCGTCGATACAGTAGTCGAGGTCTGCAAGAACCTTATCACCAACTCCAACGAGCCTACCCCCTATATCGGAGTGCAGATCGCCACCAACTACACCACAAGCTACCTCGAATCTATGGGCTATCCCGGCGGTGTAGTTGTCGCCGCAGTCGTTGAGGACGGCCCCGCCGACATCGCAGGTGTACGCCAGTATGACATTATCACCTTTGCCGACGGAGTTGAGATCGACAGCTACAACAAGCTTATCAACGTCATCCACAAGCATAAGATCGGCGAGCCTATGAAGATAACCGTCTACCGTTCAGGCCGCTCGATCGAGCTGTCGGTTACCCCCGTCGCATCAAACGGATAAAGCTAAATTTCTAATATTCTCATACCGCACGGTGATATCACTGTGCGGTATATTTTTGTATCACAGATATTTTTATCGTTTTTCGATAAAAATATATTGACAAACGAGCTTAGGTGTGCTATTTTGGAAACAGATGGAGCTTTCATCAAATTTTTACTGAAAGGTCGTAATTCTATGCTTCGTATATCTAAAAAGGCAAGTGTTGCATTATCACTGGTCATGACGGTCGTGTTTTTCGCCATTGTAGTGGCTGCCGCAGTTATCATGCCCTCCCTTGTTGAGATCCTTGTCAACACCCCTGATAATATCGGCATGCGAGATCAGATCAACGATACGGGACGTGTTCTTGTCCTTGTTGTCGCATATCTCGTTCTGGCGGTTGCCGCAGCCGCCGATGTGTTCCTCTTCCTTTTGCTGCGCAGGGTACGCGAGGGCGAGGTATTTACGGGACGCAGCGTTGCACTCATTCGCGGTGTATCCTGGTGCTGCATACTGTTCGGCCTGCTGTTTGCGGTTTTGGGATACTATTTCCAGTTAGCACTTGCAGTGAGCTTTGCGGTCGTGTTCCTTGGCGTATGCCTGCGGGTAGTTAAAAACGTCGTGGAGCAGGCGGTACAGCTCAAACAGGAAAACGACCTTACAGTCTGATAAGGGGGACGCTCTGATGATAGTGATAAATCTGGATGTCATGATGGCAAAACGGAAGATGTCGCTCGGTGAACTCTCTGAAAGGGTCGGCATCACCCTCGCCAACCTCTCGATACTCAAAAACAACAAGGCTAAAGCCATTCGCTTCTCCACCCTCGACGCTATCTGCAAGGCGTTGGATTGCTCTATCAGTGATATCCTCGAATACCGCCCGTCAGCAGAAGACGGCAACGACCATGAAGGAGACCGATCGCTATGAGTGAAAATGTTTCTGCCCCCGTCGCACAGCAGCCTGAACAGCCCGAAGTCAAGGAAAAGGTTGAGTATTCCGCAGCAGAAAGCGTGCTCGCATGGATATGCCTGATTGCAGGTTACGTCTTCTGCCGCACCTTCCCCGTCACCACTAATCCGCTCGGATGTGCGATATTCGTCATCGCACTCTTTATCAGCACCGCAGTCGTGCTGGTAATAAAGGGCTATCGTCCTACAGCCCTGCCCGTTACGGCGGCGGTGTCCGCCATGCTCATTGCCGCCTCGCTTGTGCTTAACGAAAACCCTGTGATACACTTTTTCGCATATGCCTATGCGCTGTTCGCATATCTGTATTTCGTATATGCCTCCACGTCAAGTACCCTTGAGAAAGGCTTATCAAACCTGATGATAGCCGACCTCTTCCGCGCTGCTGTTATTTTCCCGTTCACCTCCTTTGCCACTATATTTTCCGTACTTTCAAGTGATAAGGGCAAGGCAAACAAGACCCTGCTCAAATCCCTTTTGGGAATTGCTTTTGCAGTTATTCCTACCGCTATAGTTTTCTCACTTTTGTCCTACGATAACGATTTTTTAGAGCTTGTAGGTAATCTGTTCCGCTTTGACCTTAGCGATGTGGTTTCGATCGTTCTGAGCATCGGCTTCGGTATCCCCATCGGTATGTATCTTTTCGGCCTCTACGCCTCGGCTAAAGAAAACAAATGCGACAACATTCTTGCCGCAGAGAGCTGCAAAAGGACGGCAAAGGCCGTCAGGTTTGCACCCCTGCCGACCGTGTTCTGTGCCGTACTACCGATCCTCGTCATTTATCTGCTCTTCTTCCTGTCGCAATGGAAATATTATGTTTCAGGCTTTGTCGGCGTGTTGCCCGACGAGATAGCATACGCTCAGTACGCCCGTGAAGGCTTCTTCCAGCTTTGCGCAGTGTCCGCAATAAACCTTGTGATCCTGTCACTTGTCGCCCTCTTCATGCAACGTAAGGAGGAACGCCCGTCATGGTGGCTGAAGATCATCTCGCTTGTCTACTCTGTCTTTACCCTTATCCTGCTGAGCACCGCCGCCGCGAAGCTTGTTCTTTACATCGACCGCTACGGCCTTACCACTAAGCGCGTGTATGCGGCGTGGTTCATGGCTGTGCTGGCAATACTCTTCCTACTTATAATCGTAAAGCAGTTTGCAGACAAGATAAAAATGATACCCGTCGGTACCGCTGTGGTCGTTTGCATGTTTGCGCTGTTGTCCTTCAGCGGCGTCGACGCCTTCATCGCAGATTACAACGTAGACCGATACCTCAACGGCAGTATCAAGGTGCTTGACGTCGAAGCGTTGGGCGACCTCGGTTACGCCTGTGTCCCCTCTCTTGAGCGGCTTATAAATGCCGAGGATAACGCTGAGGAATACGAAAACTTCCCCAGCGGATCCTATTCGGCAGTCTGCAAAAACGCAAGATCTGAAATGAATATCTTTGCCGCCTATCTTTCAGAGGACATTCCTTTCACCGAGCTAACCCTGCGAAGCGTAAGGGCGCGCTCAATATTGGAGGACATGGGATACATCGAAGTTGAAAATTAAGTCCTCTCCCCTTTAGCAGAGCAACAAAAAGTTTGACTTTCTTCCTCTTTGTGTTATCATGAGGGGAAGAAGGTCATTTTTTATGAAAGAAGGCATGTGATGTGAAAAAGGTACCCTTGGTGGCGGCTATAAACGACCTGTCAGGCTTCGGACGTTGCTCGCTGACGGTAGCGCTGCCCATTTTTTCTGCTATGGGTATACAGGGGTGTCCCTTGCCGACGGCTATTCTCTCAAACCACACGGGCTATAACAGTTGCTATTTCGAGGACTTTACCGACCGCATGAGCGCGTATATTTCAGAATGGAACAAGCTGGGGTTGAGCTTTGACGGCATCTGCACCGGATTTCTCGGCGACGCCGCTCAGGTCGAGATATTATCTCAGTTTATCTGCTCGGCAGCAAAGCCGTCTGCGGTGCTCTTGGTCGATCCCGCTATGGCGGATGACGGCGAGCTGTACAGGACCTGCACCAACGAGCTATGCAGACAGATGCGCAACCTCGTTGCTCTCGGCACCCTTGCCACCCCCAATCTGACAGAGGCTTGCCTGCTGACTGATGAAAATTATGAAGATATTCTTTGTGCGCGGGATGACGAGCTTAGCAACAGGCTTTTCACTATGGCGCGCCGCATTGCGAAAACAGGACCTGAGCAGGTGGTTATTACGGGCGTACATTCGGGCGAAAGGATAATCAACTTTGTGTATGACGGCGGAAACGAGTACACGGTGTCCTCTCCGATGGTGGACTGTAAGTATGCAGGCACAGGCGACGTATTTGCCGCGGTGCTGTTTGGATACCGCGTGCACGGAGTTCCTTTAAGGGAATCTGTGCAAAAAGCCGCCGACTTTGTCAGCGAGGCTACAGCTTACTCGGTAAGTCTTGGGGTGAGATCCACCGACGGCATCGCTTTTGAGCCGTTTTTGAGCCGTCTTGCGCAGGATGTCGGTCAGCTCGGTAAGTAGTTTTTTACATATTCCGCTTTTTAGGAGTCACCTATGAAGTTGAAAACAGTCTTTGCATTTGCCCTTGTATCACTTGCGGTCTTATCTATGTCAGGCTGCAGTTTCGGTATGCTTGACAATGATTTTCAATACTCTGTCGTGCAGAAATTCTCATCGACATATGACAGCTCCTCCGCCTCGGACTACTCTTCCGGCAGAGGCGTTTCGTCATGCGAATCAAGCGCCTCCTCTGCAGCGTCTGCTACCGTCGATGTGCAGTTCACGTTTGCTTCGGCAGATGACTCTGACGGGATCATAATTACTGAATATATCGGCGAAGGTGCCGCCGTCACAGTTCCTGAAACTATTAACGGCAGAAATGTGGTCGGCATCGGCTCTCATGCTTTTGACGACAGGGCCGAGCAGGTTTACATCCCTGCGTCAGTTGCCCAGATCGCCATCTCTGCCTTTGACGTCGGCGAGCATATTTTCTCGATCGAGGTCGACGCCGATAACCCGTATTATTCATCACATGACGGCATACTGTATAACAAGGATGCGACCCTTCTGATCCGTTGCCCGATGGGACGGAAAAAGCAGGTCACCCTTCCTGACGGCGTCACGCAGATCGGCAAAACAGCCTTTTTATGCTGCATGGAATTGGAGAGTATTATACTGCCCGATGGACTGACAAGCATCCAAAACGGCGCCTTCTGTAGCTGCAAGAAGCTGCAGAGCATCTTTCTGCCTGCAACTGTGACCTCCATGGCGCAGGATGCTTTTATCGGCTGCACCGCCTTGCGCGATGTTTACGCCAGTAAAGACGCCGTCGCAAGTTGGCCGAAAAGCTGGGTGCCGACGGGTGACTGTAAAGTGCATTTGTATTAAAAAAGAATTGACACCGACGCTACAAAGAGGTATAATGTTTGATGCTTCGGGGTGTGGCGCAGTTGGTAGCGCGCGACATTTGGGAT
>CAZDIN010000069.1:0-5823 GCA_964505515.1 uncultured Eubacteriales bacterium
GGGGATCAGGGTATGATGTTCGGTTATGCCTGCGACGAAAGCGATGAGCTTATGCCGCTGCCTATTTCGTTGGCGCATGCCTTAGCTAAGCAGTTGACGCTTGTAAGAAAGAATGGTGTTTTGCCATATCTTCGTCCCGACGGCAAGACTCAGGTTACCGTTGAATATGAGGATGACAGACCGATCAGAGTTGATACTGTGGTCGTATCCTCTCAGCACAGTGAGGAAGTAGCTCTTGACACGATTCGCAAGGATATCGTTGAGCAGGTTATTCGCCCGATCATTCCCGAAGCCTTGCTTGATGATAAGACAACGATATATGTCAATCCTACCGGCCGCTTTGTTGTAGGCGGACCTCAGGGTGACACCGGACTGACGGGACGTAAGATCATCGTTGATACATACGGCGGATACGCACGTCACGGCGGCGGTGCCTTCTCGGGTAAGGATCCGACCAAGGTCGATCGCTCCGCAGCATATGCTGCTCGCTATGTTGCGAAGAACATCGTTGCAGCAAAGCTTGCAACTCGCTGTGAGGTGCAGATAGCATACGCCATCGGTGTCGCAAGTCCTGTATCGGTCATGGTCGACACCTTCGGAACAGGAAGGGTCAACGATGAAATAATTGCATCGGCGGTCAGCAAGGTGTTTGACCTCAGACCGTCAGCGATAATTGACACCTTTAATTTGCGCCGCCCGATCTACCGTCAGCTTGCTGCGTACGGCCATATCGGACGCACAGATATTGATACTCCGTGGGAGAATGTGGATAAAACTTCTGATTTGCTGAATGCTATAGATGGTTGACATTTGAAACCCGACATGGTAAAATCAAACCAGATTCGGAGGTGTATTGTATGAATATCAATGAGTTAGAAATGCACAATATTGAGATCAAGGATTTTATCGCTGCTATTGATCAGTGCAAGGGTGATGTGTTCCTTGAAACCGAAGAGGGAGATGTTCTTAATCTCAAGTCGAAGCTCTGCCAGATTGCCGGCTTGGCAAACATTTTGACCGGCGCTGTCGTCGCAAAGGCAACTATCAGATGCGCTAATCCCGACGACGAAAGCCTGTTATTCCGTTTTAATCTATACGGAAAACTCCCGAATGACAAGGAAAACTGAATAAAATCAAAATGCTGTGTGGATCGATCCACACAGCATTTTTTTTTACATATCAAATACTTCTTCAGCAGTGGCAAGTACGCCGTAATCAGCGTATTCAAAGATTCGGGCACTCTTGTCAGGGTTAACGGCAATAACGGTACCAACTCGGTCAAGAGCGCAGGTGTGATGAACTGCGCCTGAAATTCCTACAGCAACATATATATTGCATCCAATGGTACGTCCTGTCAGACCGATCTGCTGTTCATATGGCGCAAAGCCGGCATCGACCAAACCGCGTGATGCGGCGGCTTGAGCAGAAATCTTATCGGCAAAGCCTCTGATCGCATCAAGGTGCTCGACTGCACCTTTGCCGCAACCGATAATGATATCGCTGTCGGAATCGTCAGCAATTCTTACGGTTGCCATGACAGGCTTAGTGGTGCATCTGATCTTTGCAGTAAGAGTTCCGCTGAAGGCAGGACGGTACATAAAGAGATCCTTGCCGTCGGTTTCTAACGCGGTGCAATCGGCACACAGCCCTGTCGAAAGTATAGCCTGTACCACTGGTGCGGCACTGCGACCCCAAAGGTCAGCAGGCCAGAGCACAAAATCGGGGCTTTCAGCTTGAATCAAGGCGGCAATATTCTCAGGTTCATCGCGGTCAATGACCTTGACCTTGTCTGCGATCTGTAGTGCAGAAGGCTCAACCTCATGACCGACGCACCAGACTAATGGGAGTTTTGTTTCCGCTTCCTTTACCTCAAATGATGAGCGTTTCGTACTCTTTGCGTTATTTAGCAGTTCGATCATTTCTGTTTTTGAAATGAACTTGCACTTGCGCTTTCCGACAGCACTTTCAAAGGTTCTCATAACGCGAGTAGGGGAGCCTGTTAGTCCGCAGCGCGACTTGTCAGCGCCAATATCATCGGCGTTAAGCACCTGTACCTCACCAAGCTTTGATGTAAGCTTAGGGAACCGCAGATTATTGATTCGCTCGACGGTAATCAACGCAGGAAGTGTGAGGTCCTTATTACCTGTACGGGTGTTAGTGTGCAGGATCCGTCCTTCAAGCGACATGGACATAACGTTGGACGCAAAGGGCAGACCTAAGGTAGTAGCAAGGGCAGGCCCTGTCTGTGCGGTGTCGCCGTCGATCGATTGACGTCCGCAAATAACCAGCTCAGGATCGAGCTTCTTGATAAGCAGGCTCAACGCATACGAAGTTGCCAATGTGTCAGCCCCTGCAAAGGCAGAGTCGGACAAGAGTATAGCCTTGCATCCGAGGCGGGTCAGGCGCAAGAGTATATCCTTCGTTGACATACGACCCATAGAAATGACCGTAACGTCATCCGAAAGCTGTAACGCACATTCTACGGCGCATGCGTCAAAGGGGTTGAGTTCGCCCTGAACCTCTTTAACACATACGACTGTTTTTACGCCGCTCATCGATTATGATAGATCGGCGCCAACGCATCGTGGATCGCCTTGTAGGTCTTGAAAAGCTCGGCATATTTTGCAGTATTTTCAGGATTCGGTGTTGTGACTGAAATGGTCTTAGAGCACTTTTCTATTACGCCCTCAAAGGAATCGAAGGCTCCGATAGCAACACCTGCAAGCATTGCAGTACCGAAGGAGGAATCACTGCATTCTTTGAGATGGAACTCCATGCCGAGAGCGTCGGAGACTATCTGGCGCCACAGGGGACTGTACGCACCTCCGCCTATAATTGCGGCGGAGTCGTCGTGCTGAATACCGAGTCGGTTGATGACGCCGATGGAGTCGATAAGGCTCATCGCAACGCCCTCCATAACAGCACGCGAGAAGTGTCCCTTAGTGTGATTTGTTCTGATTCCCGTGAATGAGCCGCAGAGCAGGGGATCGGCATAGGGAGTCAGCTCGCCGTTGATATAAGGGTGATAGATCAGGCCGTTGCAGCCGACGGGAACATCACTTGCACCGCCGTCAAGCTCTTTATAGGAGCCGCCGAAGGTATCTCTGTACCAACGGTAAGAGGATGCACACGCTTTGGTAGCGGTGCCTGGGTACCATAAGCCGTCAACTACATGCGAGTAGTTGATGATATCTCGGTCGGGGAATGCGTGGTCCGTAACAACACAGATGCGGCCTGCGGTTGCAAGCTTTACGGAGCAGTTGCCCTTTCTTACGGCGCCTGATGCAAAGACCTCCATAGCGGTATCGGTCGTTCCGCATACGACCTTAGTTCCGGCGGCAAGACCTGTATCAGCGGCAGCCTTTGCGGTAACAGAGCCGACTATCTCTGACGGAGAAACGACGGGAGGAAGCTTAGCCACATCAAAGCCGAGCAGACTGCAAAGTTCATCTGACCACTTCAAAGTGTTGTAGTCGAAGAGCATGCTGCCCTCAGCCTCAATGTAGTCGGTGCAATAAACGCCTGTGAAGAGATAACGAACGTAGTCCTTGGGGAAAAGAATGCGCTCAACCTTGCTCCACACCTGCGGCTCATTATCCCTTAGCCACATAAGCTGAGGTAATGTCCAGATGGTGTCGGGAGAATGCAAAGCCTGTGAAAGAATGAGTTCGCTCTTGTTTTCTCGCAGCCAAGCACTCTCTTTGGTAGACCGGCTGTCCGACCAATATATAGAGGGGCGGACAATATTGAAGTCGTTGTCAAGCAAAACTGCAGTATGGGTCGCAGCATCAAAGGAGAGAGCCAAGATGTCAGAAGGATCGATCTTACTGGTTTTGAGCAGCGTGGCAATGTTTTCTTTGGTTGCAAGATACCAGTCTTTAGGATCCTGTTCGACCCATCCTGCCTGAGGATAGTGCGATGGATATTCAACTGAGTTGGTAGCAACTATCACACCATCGGTTGTGAGGAGCGTTGCCTTTGAAGCACCGCCGCCAAAGTCGATTCCAAGTAAGTATTTCATAATATTCCTCCATTCGAAATTCATTATTATAGTATATAGGATCAGCTTACTGGAAGCTGTTTGATTTCGAAATTAAAACAAGCGACAAACAAGCCGCCGCCTGTTAACAGGAGGCGGCTTGAAGTTATGCCGTAAAAATTACTTATTCTGCCAAACCTGTTCAGGATCAGCAGTACTGATAAGGCCGCGCTTGTCGCAGCTCATCAGCCAAAGCAGATATCCGGTATAGCCCGGAGCAACAGTGCCCGGATGATAACCCTTTGGAATCTCAACAAAGTCACCGTTTCTGGTTGTATAAGCTTCGTCGATCAGGCGATCGGCAGTATAGACCTGCTGAATGCCGTAACCGGTTTCCTTGTCAAACTCGAAATAGTAGATTTCCTCAGCAAAAGCTTCGTTGGGTGCGTTCTCGTCATGCTTGTGTCCGGGAAATCCGGTCCACTCGTTACCCTTGATATAGTTTTCCCCGATGTATATACGGTTGCCGGCAAAGCGCTCGTCCATCATAAAGTGAACTTCGCGTTCAAATCCGGGTTTACCAAAAGTCTTGATGATGGCATCCTCGGGGTTGACGATGTATGCGTCAAAATATTCATCAGCAGGGCAGGCGGTGATAACGATTCTTACATCGCTGACAGCCTTTACAGTGTAGTCGGTGCCCTTGGGAATGTAAACAACGGTGCCGCAATTCTCAAACACGGTGTTGCGCTTTCCGACATTAAGGAAGCTAAAGTCCTTACCGGTAATGTCGCAGCTGCCGGTGAGGATGGTCACGCCGTACTCAAATCCCTCGGTGTTACCGGTATATTCATTACCTGCTTTGAGCATGAGGCCGTATGCTTCCATAAGGTGACATGCACTGTTGTGTGTTTCGAAGATCTTAACAAGACCTTCTTTGGTGTAATCCCAATGTCTCTTATAATTCATAACCATTCTCCTTCAAATAAGCCTTGACTGTGTCGAAATCAGGAACGCTCTCACGAGCACCGACTCCGGTACATTTGATAGCCGAAACCGCGCTGGAAAAATGACAGCAGGTCTCATAATCAAAGCCTCTTACTACGGCTGAAGCATAAGCGCCGTGGAACACGTCACCCGAGCCGTTGGAGTCAACTACTTCAGCGGGATATATGGGGTAGGAAATTGCTTTTTCGCCGTCGTAGAGTAATCCGCCCCGTTTGCCCTGAGTAATGACAACGACTTCGGGACTATACATCTTAAACAGCTTTTCAGCAGCTTCTTCAGCGTTAGCCGCACCGGTATGGCCGAGAGCAAATTCTTCAGACGGGATCATTATGTCAGTGTGTGCAAGAAGTCGCTCTACACCGTCATATAATCCGCCACAGTCATAAAGAACCTTGACACCGTTTTCGCGTGCAAATTTTGCAGCTTCAACAGCAGCGTCAAGCTCATTTCCGTCTACCATAAGCAATTCAGCGTTCTTGATAGCTTCTTTTTGGGCGTCATTAAGAGTGAGGGCAGGTAGGTTGCCTTTATCAAAAACGCAGGTTCTGCTGGTGGTAGCAGCGCTGAGCCAGATTACTGATGTAAAGGAGCGATATCCTGATTTAATAACAACGTTGTCAACTCCAACGCCATATTTCTTAAAGTCGTTGAGCAAAAACTGACCGCCGTTATCATCAGACAAAACGCCAATGTATTCCGCATCAACACCCAGCTTACTGACGGCGACAATGCCTGTAGCAACAGGACCGCCGCCGGCAGGCTTACTGTTAGTCGCACGGAGTTTGGTGTCTTCTGTTGGATAATTCGGCACATTGATAAGCGTGTCCATAACACAC
>CAZDIN010000070.1:0-5815 GCA_964505515.1 uncultured Eubacteriales bacterium
AGTGGGGCGGTAGGTAAGGTTGTTTTATCCCGTGGGGAAGGCACTGTAATATAATATTGTAATTAGTTCGCGAATAAACAGCCGTATGGCTGCGACAGTTTTCCCTTTTGAAACCCTTTGGAATCCTATTTAGTGCGACCGCTATATTGTTAAATTGCTGAGCTCAGTTTTCAGGGTAAGGCAGGTCGTCAGGAAGTCCTGATCCGTGCAATTTATTTTACAACACATCTGTTTATTTATTAACACAGCAGCTGTAAGATGTTGTAATATTAAGGTGCGTGCTCCGTTTGTCGCCGGACAAAAACCACCCTGAGATGAGAACGTCGTCCTCCTCTCAGGGTGGTTGCTTTTGAAAAGCCGTACCTATTCTCCGAATAAAATTCGCTCGACGGCGTTGTTGGTATAGCTGTTGTAGCCGTAGGTGTTGATGACGGTATCGGTGGCGGCAACATACTCCTCGCAGAAATAGGGGCTGTAGTAGGACACAAACACAGTCGGTGTCGGATATTTCATCCAGCCCCAGCTCATGTTACGCGCCATTACGCCTGAAAGATGAACGGCGTTGGTGCCGTAGCCGGGAGGGGTAAGCACCGAGCATATAATGAGGTCGTATTCGCCGTTACAGGCAATCGTCCTGAGCTTTTCGGGACCCGGATCGACGAGGGTGTCGACGGAACAGCGTTTTGCTATACGGCGTGAGAGATCGTCGGTGCAGGTGAAGTCCCTGACACTGTCGTTATATAGCACAACGTGAGCGACCTTTGACTCCTTGCTGAGCTTCACGGGCAGGTTGCCCTTGCGGTCGCGGACCGCCTTAACGCATTTTTCAGCCATTTGCTGAGCGACCTTTTCCGATTCGGCTCGGTCGGGCAGGGTAAAGGGTGCGCACGCCTCATCAACTGTTTCGCGGCGGAAGCAGGTCATGCGATAGGCTCGGTCGCGCAGTGCTTCAAGGGTAAGCACACCCGCGTCCATGCGCTTTTTCATTTCGACCTTGTATTCCTCAAGGTCGCGTACGAACAGCAGGCAGTCACCGCCTGCTTCAAGGAAGCGAGCCATACCGTCATAGAGGTATGTATAGTTTGCAAATCCGCCCATGTTGACTGCGTCGGAAACAAGGATGCCCTCAAAGCCGAGCTTTTCTTTCAGCAGACCTGTCATAAGGTTGCGCGAAAGGGTGGCAGGGGGATAAACGCCCGTCTGCTCATCTATCTCGTCGTATGCAGGCAATGCGATATGGCCTATCATGACCGATCTTGCGCCCTGCTCAATAAGTTCGGAGTAAACTCTGCCGAAGCTTTCGTCCCACTCCTCTTTGCTCAAGGGGTTGACGGTAGTGGTGAGGTGCTGGTCGAATTGGCAATATCCGTCGCCGGGGAAATGCTTAAGGGTCGCGGCAAGGCCGTTGTCCTGCAGACCGCGCATGTATGCACCGCCGAAACGGATAACGGTATCGGCGTCTTCGCCCGGGGTGCGAATGTTGACGATAGGATCAAAGTGGTTGCCGAGTATGTCTACGAGGGGCCCGAAGGTCCAGTGATATCCTGCGGCGCGGGCTTCTTTTGCGGCGATGGCACCCATCTGATATGCAAGCTCCTCATCGCCTGCCTCAGCGGCGGCGCGCATCGACGGGAAGGAGGTGGCGCCCAATATCATGTTGCCGGGGCCGTACTCCATGTCGGACACGACGACGGCAGGCAGTTCTCTGCCTTCGTTGACCTCGGCAGCACGCGCTGCGGCGTCCTCACTTGTGGCGGCGTGGATAAAGACGCCTGCTGAGTCGCGGATAGCCTTGCGTCCCTTCCATATATCAGGGCAAACGACCGCCATCAGCAGCTCGTCAACACTCATGGCGTCGACCTTTTCACGAAGGTCAGGGTAATTCTTGATCCTGTACTTCAAATAAACCCACTCCTTTGAAACGCCTCAACGGACGAATTCATTAAATTCCCAGCAGGTTGGTCGCAACGTTAAAATATACCAGCAAGGACAGGGTGTCAACGACCGTGGTAATAAAGGGTGCCGCCATAACGGCAGGGTCAAAGCCGATGCGCTTTGCAAGAATGGGCAGAACACAGCCGATAAGCTTTGCAAGAATTACGGTGACGGCAAGGGTGATGCAAACAACGGCAGATATCATAGCACCCACCCTGTCGAAAATGAGCATTTTCACAAAGTTTGCCGCTGCGAGCGTCACGCCGCACAGGACGGCAACGCGTATCTCCTTGCTTATAACCTTGAAAACGTCACGCAGAGCGACGTCGCCCAAGGACAGCGCGCGAATGACCGACACCGACGCCTGTGAGCCTGAGTTGCCTGCGGTGCCCATGAGCATGGGGATAAAGGCGGTCAGTGTCACCTGAGCGGCGAGGGCGGTTTCGTAGGACTGAATGACCAAGCCTGTGAAGGTTGCGGTAACCATCATCAGCAGCAGCCAAGGGATGCGCTTGAGCCAGGTTTCGATGACGCCTGTGTGGAAATACGGCTTGTCGGTGGGGGTGATGGCCGCCATCTTCTCCATATCCTCGGTGGTTTCTTCCTCAAGGACGTCGATAGCGTCGTCGACGGTGACGATGCCGACCAGTCGGTTTTCACTGTCGACCACGGGGATGGCGAGCAGGTCGTATTTTGCGAGCTTCTTTGCAACGTCTTCTCGGTCCTCAAGGGTGGTGACCGACAGAATGTCGCGCTCGGTGAGGTTGTCGATGACCTCATCCTCGTCGGCGAGCAAGAGGCTTTTTGCGGTCACAACGCCGAGCAGGTGTCGGTTGCTGTCAACAACGTAGCAGGTGTAAATGGTCTCCTTGTCGATACCGGTGCGCCTGATATTTGCGATCGCGTCGGCGACACGAAGACCGGATTTCAGCGCGACGTATTCGATCGTCATCACGCTTCCTGCACTGTCGTCGGGGTACTTGAGTATCTCGTTTATGACCCGACGGGTCTGCGCGTCGGTCTGGTTTAGGACGCGGCGCACGACGTTCGCAGGCATCTCCTCAATGATATCAACAAAGTCGTCGACATATAGCTCGCTGACTATCTCTTTAAGCTCGCGGTCACTGAAAACGCGGATAAGTGCGGTTTGGGTGGAGGCCTCAAGCTCAACAAAGCTTTCTGCCGCCGAGGTCTTAGACAGCAGGCGGAAAACAACGGCACGGGAGTTTTCGTCCAGCTCTTCCAGAAGCAACGCAATATCGGCAGGGTTAGTTTCTTCGAGCAGTTCGCGAAGCTGACGGTACTGCTTTTGCTCGAGAAGCTCAAGAATTTTCAAATTATCCATGATCCTTTCTCCTTTCACGTTCTTTTTACACAATGGCGAAAGGATGCAGGCCTGTTATAGTCGCGGCATGAAGCCCGCGAGACAGACTGCATCAAAAACGTATAGATCAGGCCCAACGGGGTCCATGCGCTCACTTCCTTTATTATATGGATTTTTGCAAACAAAAAACCGTCGGTGAAAGCCCGACGGTCTGAATTGGCCAAAAGAGGTCAGAGTCCCACTTCCGTCTGAGCTTTAACTTCGCACGGCGGTGAAATTGAGTTAGGTCACGCCTTGTTTTCGACGAGACCTGTTGACCGGCTGGCAGTGTCTCCACTGCTTCGCGGTATCAATCCATATCCGTGCGGTAGCCTTGCCTACCGGTTGAATCGTTTACATTTTTCATATTAACTTGATTTTTATTCGTTGTCAATAGCGAAAATCCATGTTATAATAAAAAAGCTTTAATTATGGTGAAAGGGAGGTGTCGTGCGTGGCTGTGTTGGCGGCAAAGGGCATATCGCTCAGCTTCGGCGAGCGGACGTTGTTCGCACCTGTGGACTTCGAGATACAAAACGGCGAGAAGGTCGGTCTTATCGGTGCCAACGGCTGCGGCAAGACCACCCTGTTTAAGCTTATTTCGGGCGAACTGACGGCGGATGCAGGCGGATTTGCGCGCATGAAGGGTCTGCGCATCGGTTACATGGAGCAGATAGTCGCCGCAAAAAGTGATAAGTCCGCAATGGATGCCGCCCTTGAGGTCTTCACCGAGCTGATGCAGACCGAGCGTGAGCTTGAGGTGCTGACCGAGCGGCTGGCCAACGGTGACGAGGCAACTATCGAGCGGCAGCATCGCCTGCGCGAGAGGTTCGAGAACGAGGGCGGACTGACCTATCGCGCGAGGACCCGAAGCGCCCTGCTGGGACTCGGCTTGACTGAGGAACAACTCAGCCTGCCCCTTTCGTCCCTGAGCGGCGGTCAGCTTTCAAAAATTTCCCTTGCGCGCCTGCTTTTGTCGGGCGCCGAGCTGTTGCTTCTTGACGAGCCGACCAACCATCTTGATATTCCGTCGGTCGAATGGCTTGAAGCATACCTGAAAAATTATGCAGGCGCCGCTATCATCATTTCCCACGACCGATATTTTCTCGACGCCGTCACTACCCGCACCCTTGAGATCGAGCACGGCCGCATAACCGATTACAAAGGCTCATATTCGCGCTATCTTGAGCTTAAAGCGGAACAGCGCGAGGTCGCGCGCCGCCACTATGAAAACACCCTGCAGGAGATCGAGCGGCTTGAGGCGGTCATCCGTCAGCAGCATCAATGGAACCGAGAGAAGAACATCCGCACCGCCGATTCAAAGCAAAAGGCGGTCGATAAGCTGCGCGAGTCCCTTGTAAAGCCTGAGGCTGAGACCGAGGGGATACGTTTCAATTTTACACCCCGTATGGTCGGCGGCAACGATGTAGTCACGGCTGAAGATATGTCCTTTGCATACGGTGACAACCTGCTTTACAGCGGAGTTGATTTCACCATAAAGCGCGGCGAGAGGGTCTTTTTGCTCGGTGCCAACGGCTGCGGCAAGACCACGCTGCTCAAGCAGCTTCTCACCGAGGGTAACGGCGTCCGCTTCGGCGCGGCGGTCAGCGTTGGATACTTCGACCAGACCCAGAGCACCCTTTCTCCCGAAAAGACGGCGCTCAACGAGATATGGGACGACTTCCCCGACAAGACCCAAAGCGAGATAAGGGGTGCACTGGCGGCATTTTTGTTCCGCAACGACGACGTCTTCAAGACGGTCGGTGAGCTTTCGGGCGGCGAGCGTGCGCGCCTTATGATATTGAAGATGATGCTCGAGGGTAACAACTTCCTTTTGCTCGACGAGCCGACCAACCACCTCGACGTCTATGCCCGTCAGGCACTTGAACAGGCGCTCGCGGAGTACGGCGGCACAATGCTTATCGTGTCCCACGACCGAAGATTCATAGACCGCCTTGCCGACCGCATTTTTGTTATGGAGGAGGGCGGCGTCACCCAGTATAACGGAAACTATACCTATTATATGGAGAAGCGTCAGCCTGTAAGCGCTGCGCCTGCGGCAGAGAAGAAGATGGGCGCAGGCGGCGAGGCGTATAAGGCAAAAAAAGAGTGGCTCTCGCAGCTGCGAAAGGCAAAAAGCCGCGTGACAGCCGTCGAAAAGGAGCTTGAAGAAGTCGACGTTCAGCTTGCCGAAACGAATGCCGCGCTGTCCAACCCGCAGGTTGCGGCTGACTATCAAAAGGCGGTCGAACTGACCGAGCAGATAGACGGCCTTACCAAGCGTCAGGAAGAACTGCTCGAGGAATGGGAGAAATTAAGCGAGCTGCTTGAGGCCATGGAGGAGCAGTTTTAGGCAGGCGGCAGGATAAAGGACGAAATATTTTTGAAAGAAATTCAAAAAAAGGCTTGCATTTGAGAGATAGTTGTGCTATCATACTTTGGCACAATTAAATCATGCGCCAGTAGCTCAGCCGGATAGAGTGTTTGGCTACGAACCAAAAGGTCGGGGGTTCGAGT
>CAZDIN010000071.1:0-5670 GCA_964505515.1 uncultured Eubacteriales bacterium
CATCGACCTGCAACGAGATACTGCTGATGCGCTACCTGCTCGGAAAAACAACCGATAAGAAGGAGCGAGCCTATCTTATCAACCATTTCCTCGACCAGTTCAAAGGCACCGTATACCGCCAGACCATGTTCGCGGAATTTGAACGCGAAATGGGACTCATTTCCGAGAGCGGTGAGGCGCTGACGGCTGATATTCTGTGTGAGAAGTATCATGAACTGAACAAGTTCTACTTTGGACCCGATATGATCTCCGATGACGGAATTGCGCTCGAATGGGCGCGCATTCCGCACTTCTTCTACAACTACTACGTCTTCCAGTATGCGACAGGATTCTCTGCGGCGGTGGCTATTGCCAACCGCATCATGAAGGAGGGCGCGCCTGCGGTTGCCGACTACAAGAAGTTTCTTTCGGGCGGCAGCAGCGCTGACCCGATCTCCCTGCTCAAGCTTGCAGGGGTCGACATGAGCTCGCCTGCACCTATCAATGAGGCTCTGAACCTCTTTGGTGACCTCATTACCGAGATGGAAGCGCTTATCGAGGAGTAAGATTATCATAAAAAGGACGAAAATTTTTCGTCCTTTTTATTTTTTACTTACAGATGATAACTTCGCAGACTTTTCCCGCTTTTTCAGCATATCTTATCACTGACAACGTCCCTTTTGAGCTTCCGTTCCAAAAGGCTACAACCTTGTCGGCATAATCGACTATCTGCTTGTTTCTGATCATCGGTGCTGCCCGTCCGTATCGATCGTATTCTGGTAAAAACTCAGTAAGTTTAATACCGTTATTTCGCGCATGCTCTGCGGCACAGGAATCCACACCTCTGGCTCCGCCGGAAACGATCTCGTCACAGCCGGAAACGTAGCTGCCTATGTTGGTGACACGAATACCCCGTGAACCCACAACCGCTATTCGCATAAAACCTCCAAAATTTAATTCAGTATACTTGAAATAAGTATACAATAAGCATTATACCATAAAAACATCTTAAAATATACTTAAATTAAGTATTCGGAGTTTTTTTATGAGAAATAAAAATAATAAGCACATCGGTATTGAAATTGATCCTGAGCTTCATTACAAGCTGCATTTTATTTCAAAATACTACGGTCGCTCTGCTAACGGAGAAATACTTTATCTGATAAGACAGGAAATCAAGAACTTCGAAAAAGCCGAGGGAGAGATCACGCTCCCAAACAAAGCAGAGTAAAACCAACACAGCGAAAACCCCGACGGGATCAACAGATCTCGTCGGGGTTTTGTGATATTCATATTACAGCTTTATTTCATGATAGATCTCAGGGATGACCTTGTTTTCAAACTCAAATATGTTCGGGTCAAGCTCATCAAACAATCCCCAATGCAACGGAACGGCTGCCTTTGCGCCGATATCACGGGCAAAATCAGCGGCATCCTTTGCGTTCATGTTGTTGCCGACACCGTTGATGGGCAGAAAAACTGCGTCAACTCCGTATGGAATCTGCTCGACGATCGCTTTGCTGTAAAGGGTGTCGCCCGTGACGTAAAGACGCTTGCCCTCAGCCTCGATTATTACGCCTATGGCGGTCGGTTCCGAATGAACAGCCTTGACCGATATAAAGCGTACGTCATCCTCGGTCCACACTGTATCGGGGGCAAACATAACGTGGCGGTGGTTGCCGGGGTAGGTGCGCAGCTTGTTCCAGCACTGCGCAGATGAGAGGGTCAGCAGGTCTGTATCCTCACGCAGAAAATGCTTTAACGTCTGCTCGTCAAGATGGTCGAGGTGGTCATGGGTACATATAAGGACGTCCACCTTGCAATCAAACAGGCTCTCGTCAACAGGCATGCGCCGATGACTTTTCGGGTTAAGCTCTCCGCAATGGTCGGAGAGATACGGGTCGATAATAATCGTTTTTCCGCCTGCCTCTATCAAAAGGCCCGCTTGTCCTATCCAAACTATTTTCATACAGCATTACTCCTTAATATGAATATCAAACTGTCGCAGCAGCGCAAAAAGCTCGGCGTTGTCCTTACATTCTGCGGCGCGACAAATTTTTTCCAAACGGTATCGAAGTGTTGTTTCACCGATATATTGCTCAAAGGCGATGCCTCTCCTCGATGATCCTGCGCAGCTCTTGCGAAGGATAGCAAGGTCGATATCCTCGCACCGTGAAAGCGCGCGGTTGATTCGGTCAAGGGCAACGACGTCGCTATGGTTGATAAGAGCAACGGCAAATGAGCAGGTGCTTTGTGAAATTACATGAGGTGCCTTCGGGTTTCTCATGTTCTCACCTCACCGTTTAAGTATACAGGATTGTTTTTCTGAAATCAAGGCTAAATTTCTTGCGGCGACTCCGCCTCTTTGGCATATACAACAGAGGCTTTTAAGTGTAAACTTTATAATATGCGAAAACCGCCCCCGATCCTTCGGTTAAGAAGGGTCAGGGGCGGTCGTGTATATTTTAGTCCTCGAAAACGAGGGTGGAGATCGAGTTCTCCATTACATCAAAGTACCACCAGTTGCCCTTGTAGAAATACTGGAACTGGCGCTTTTCGGCGTTGGGGTTGATAACGTGCATAACAAGAGTGCCGTCGGGGTTCTCGGCAACGAGAGAGGTGGATCCAAACTTCAGATCACGGAAATTTGAAACGCAGTGGCCGTCGTTGTTGACATAGGAGCGGTAGATCTTCGCACCGTTTTGGGTGAAGTGGGCGAGGTGCTCGAAGGCGCGGTACTGACCGCTGTAGGAGAGCTCTTTGGTCCGGCTGTCGAGGGTGACAAGACCTGCGCAGTAGCAGTGACCGACGTTGGGACGTCCCTCCTCGTCGAGTATGAGGTTCCAGCCTGTGAAGGACTCACAGCCGTGATTGAAGGCCTTCGCCATCATGGTACCCCATTTGCACCAGTCGGAGTCGTAGCAGTCCTGCAAACGTGGGCCGCCCTCGGTGAACTGGAATTTGATCTTGGGATGATCCTGCTTGATCTTGTCGATCATCTCGATGCAGCCTGTGTAATAATGGAAGGCGGCAGAGGAGCAGCAATCCAGCAGCTCGGGATATTCCTCAAGCATCCAGTTGACGCGGCGCCAGCCGATGAAGTTGTGGTCATGGAACCAGATATCGACATCCATGCCCTTTGCCTTGAGCTTCTTGGAAAGGGTAAAGATGTATTCAGCCTCCTGATCGGGATTCCAGATGCAAGCAGGGAACTTACCCCACTGGTCAACGTCAGGCTCGTTCTGCGGAGTCAGAGCGGTGATGTTGATACCCTCGGCCGCGTATGCCTCAAGGAACTTGATAATATAGTCTGCGTAAACATCAATATATTTCGAACGCATGTAGCCGCCGCAAATGAAGCCGCCGGTCTTCATCCAGCCGGGAGGGCTCCACGGCGATGCATAGAAGCGCAGGTCGGGTCGGATCTCGAGGATCTCTTTTATCATCGGAAGAATATATGCGCGGTCACGCTCAATGGAAAAATGCTTAAGCTCGACGTCGCCGGGGACGTCGTCATATGTATATACCTCAGCTGAATAGTCGCAGGAGCCGATGGCAAGACGAGCAACGCTCAGGTTGAGTCCGTCCTTGCCGTAGACGTGGGTCAGCAGTTTCTTTCTCTCGGCAGGGTCCATCAGCGAAAGCTCATAGCAGGAAGAACCGGTGAGTGCAACTCCGAAGCCCTTGCAAACGTTGCTGGGCTCATCCTCAACCATGATATGCATTGCGAATCCGCATTCACAGCCCGCGGGAAACACAGGCTCCTGACGTAAAACGCCGTGGTCGTTGGTAGTATACTTTGTAACCTTCATAACAAACACACTCCTTTGTATAAATCATAAACAAACCCAAGCTTGTTTTCAATGTAAAAAACGAAACTTGGGTGTTGTATTTTTCGACGCGAAGGTATATACTAATAATAGGTGATGGACGTGAAAATGATAAGCATCAGGGAGTTGCCGCATGTAGATTTCAACGTAAACGGCATTAACTCTGTGAATCAGACCTGGGCGGACGGAGCGAAATTCAGCTTTACAGATACCGTGCGTCCGGACCATGGGATCAACATCGTCAAGGCAGGGAAGATAGTTTATACCGACGCGCGTGGCAGGGTGATCGAGGTCCCCAAGGGGAGCGTCGTATACCTGCCGAAAGGGCAGAAGTATGAGGCGGAGTTCCTTGCAGGGAAGGAAAATAAGGTTCGATGTGTCCTTGTAAACTTCTTGATCACCGACGTCGACGGGAACGAGATCTGCCTTAGCGATGAAATTACAAGGCTGTGCGTTGACCGTGACGGTGGATTGCTCAATCAGTTCCACACGGTATCCGGCACATACAAAACTACCATGGATCGCATTCGTACAAAGAGCGCCTTTCTTTCACTGCTGCAAAAGATCGCGACGGCGTTCACGGACGTTGACCTGACGGGCGTAGAGAAATGCAGCGAGTACATCGACCGCAACTACGCAGGCAGGATATCGGTGCCCGAGCTTGCGCAAATGTGCTCAATGAGCGAGACGACCTTCCGTAAGAAGTTCAGAGAACGGTTTGGAACGTCCCCGATGACGTATATAACCACAAGGAAGATACAGGTGGCGTGCGACCTGCTCAAAAGCAGTGACATAACGATAGCGGAGATATCTGAGATGCTTGGATTTTACGACGCATCGTATTTTTACAAAACAATGAAGCAGTATGTCGGCACGACCCCTGCAGAATACCGCTCACAGTGCAGAACAAAATCGTGATATTGAGTGATGATAAAATTCATAATCACTTCACAAAGGCCACATATTTTTATGTTAAAATGTGGATGATCTACATACAGGGAGGAATTAAACATGGCAAAAAGAAATTATGCTGAACTGACACCTGACATTCTTGAGCTTTCTGCTCTTTGCGAAGAAAGGTGCGTGATAGAGCCGTCTTTGTATGCAGAGCACAAGGTCAACCGAGGACTGCGTGACCTGAACGGAAACGGCGTGCTGACGGGTCTTACCGAGATATCCGAGATATACGCTAAGAAGATCGTTGACGGCGAGGCCGTGCCCTGCGACGGCAAGCTGTTTTACCGAGGCTACGACGTGGAAAAGCTGGTCGACGGCTTTATCCGCGATGAGCGTTTCGGTTTTGAGGAAACGGTCTATCTGCTGCTGTTCGGCGAACTGCCTACTGCCGAGGAGCTTGCGCGCTTCGGAGAGGTGCTTGCAAGCTACCGCTCGTTGCCCAATTCGTTTGTGCGCGACATCATCATGAAGGCACCCAGTAACGACATGATGAACTCCCTTGCACGCAGCGTGCTGACGATGTATTCATACGACAACAACCCCGACGACACCTCTGTTCCGAACGTCCTGCGTCAGTGCATCCAGCTTATTGCGATGTTCCCTATGCTCGCCGTGTACAGCTATCAGGCGTATGACTATTACCTGCGCGACTCGAACCGCTTTTTCATAAACGAGCCGGTCGACAGTCTTTCCACTGCGGAAAACCTGTTGCATATGCTGCGTGTCGACGGCAAGTACACCAAGCTCGAGGCAAGGCTGCTTGACCTCTGCCTGATCCTGCACGCAGAGCATGGAGGAGGCAACAACTCCTCCTTTACCACTCACGTTGTCACCTCGTCAGGCACCGACACCTATTCGGCCATAGCGGCTGCGCTCGGCTCTTTGAAGGGCCCCAAGCACGGCG
>CAZDIN010000072.1:0-5631 GCA_964505515.1 uncultured Eubacteriales bacterium
CACAAAAGATCGTGGAGCAAGAAGGTTTTGACAAAAGAATAAAGCATATAAAGACCTTGTCCTGATCGGCGAGGTCTTTTAATATAATACTTTTAGTTGTTGCTCAGTATGTTTTTTATATTTTGGGTAAGAAAATGTATTCATCTGCTTGAAAAGGCGATGCAAATGTTCTATAATTATATCAGTACATAAAGGGGTGGGTTTTTGATATGCGACTGCTTCGGATATTAAGGGAAAAATTTAATAGTCTGTATGGCAGATTGCCGCTTGGCTTGCGTAAATTTCTACATAAATACGGAAACGTTATCAAATTCATCATTGGACTTGTTGTCATTTTGTATTCCTATATCCTTTTGTATACATTGCCGTCCTTTGTATTGGAAATTCATTTTGTGTTATTTGAGTGGATGACGATACTGACGATCCTCTTATTCGGCGTGGCACTGTCGTTTTCAATCAAGAAGATCAAACTGCGTGCTATCTGCATGACGATGGCGGTCTGCTCGTTGGCACTTTGCTGGTACAATTTTTCTACTATTGACAACCGGCTCGGTGACATTCCGATCTCAGAGCCTGCTGATTTTCAGATTCTCAATCGCTTTGAATCGGGCAGCTATGTGCTCGTTGATGACATAGATTTTGCCGATTATAAGGTCAAGCCTATTAACAACTTCAAGGGTACCCTCGATGGATGCGGATACACCATTCGTGATCTTAAATTAGACGGCGAGTCGTTTATAGCCAACAACAGCGGAACTGTTACAGGCGTCAATCTTTCCGGACTTACTGTCAAGGCAAACAATAAAAACGTTGGCTTTATTGGTACGAATAACGGAACTGTGAGCGATATAACCGTTGACGGATTCACGTTAAGTGCAAAGAAATGTGACAGCGTAGGTTTTATACCGAAATCTAACAAAACGCTTACTAATGTCAGGGCCTATAACGCCTCCTTCGACACCGAGAACTGTAAGAATGTAGGTGTCATTTCAGGCAGCGCCTTAGGCATGGCAGAGTGCTCTGCAAGCGGTTCAATTGCGGCTTCAGGAAGTACTGAAAGCAACATCGGCGGACTTGTAGGATACATCAACAAAGATTCCGGCACCGTTAATAAATGCTCGGGCAACGTTGCAATATCCGGAAATCTTTCAAAACCAACTAATGTGGGAGGACTTATCGGTAGATCTATTTCTGACAAGATATTCTCCGAATGCTATTCTCAGGGTGCTGTTGCCTTGACCACTGCGGCGAAGCAAGAGGTAGTTTTCGGTGGAATTTGCGGCGCGGCATCCGCCGTTGATATTACAAACAGCAGTTTTAGCGGCGAGGTTACACTCAGCGGCAGCGGCAAGGTCTATGCAGGCGGTCTTATCGGCAACTGTGAAGACAGCTCCAACATGAAGCTTGGATATAGCTATACTGCCGGTAAGGTAAACCTGATAACAGGTTCCGCTGTATACGGTGGTTTTGTCGGAAAGTGCCCTGAAATCGAAGCGGAAAGCACCGACGCTTCTTTGCAGAGGCTCATAAACGTGACCGATATTACTGCTGCAGACGGCTCCTATCTTAAGTATAATGACGCGATAGGGGAGGTCAGTGCTGATAAATTCGATTTTATCAGCGAATGCTATGTAGACAGCGATGTTGAAGGCGATGTCAGTCAGGGTCTTATTGTCGGAGAAAAATCCGATTTCATGACCAAGACCTTCTGTGTTAATACTCTTGGATGGAGCAATCGTATATGGAACTTTGAAGGCGGTAAGGTCAAACTGATAAGTGCAGACAAATTTACGCCTTCAAATCTTATCGATGTACAGAATGAGTCGGACGCTATCTATTCCTGTAAGACCATCGACATATATCCGTCGACCTTGTTTGAGGAATATACTGAAAAGGTCGTTATCATCAACGGTACCCTTAACGTTCGTCGCGGTCCCGGTACAAATTACGGCAAGATCACAAGCCTTAACGATAAGACCGAAGTAGTTGCCGTCGCCGAGCAAAATGGCTGGATGCTTATAAAGCTCGATGATGGCTACGGTTGGGCTATCAGCGACTATTTGAAGTAGCTACGGGAGGTTAGAATTTATATGGTAGAGATACCTATTCTTGAATGGTTTACAGGCGACATATTCAGTAGCAAGGGCAACAGGTATGTCGGTTCTGTCGGTGCTACTTCAATCAGCGCAAATGCGTTTTGCTTTCAGGTCTGGCTTGAACGTAACGACTCCAACGCTGTGCTGAAAGCTATATCCTATGATGTCCTAAGCCGTAATGAAGCACTGAGCGCTGAGCCTGTCGAATTTTCAGGCGACGCTGACGGATGGACAAAAACACGCGATTGGCTTAACAGTCAGTATGAAAAATATGTTAGCGACGGACGAAACGAATTGGCCGTTGAATTTTGATCGAGAGGTAGAAAACTATGAAAATTGCAATTGGAAATGACCACGCCGCAACTCAAATGAAATTTGACATTGCCGCTTATCTTGAAAAGCAGGGACATGAGGTTGTCAACTTTGGCACTGACACAAACGACAGCGTTGATTACCCTGTGATTGCCGAAAAGGTGGCTGTCGCCGTTTCGAGCGGTGAATGTGAAAAGGGTCTGCTTATATGCGGAACGGGAATCGGCATGTCGATAGCCGCCAACAAGGTTAAGGGAATTCGTGCCGCTTGCTGTTCCGATCCTCTATGCGTTCGTCTGACACGTCAGCACAATAATGCAAATATACTTTGCTTCGGAGCAAGAATCGTCGGTCAGATAATGGCTGAGGAAATGGTCGACATCTTCCTCAACACCGATTATATGGGTGACCGCCATGAAAAGCGCGTTCAACTGATTTCCGAAATCGAGTCACACAACTAAACAGTATAACAAAAAAACAAGGCACCGCACGGTGCCTTGTTTTTTGTGTTATGTGTGTTACAGGATGATCAGCTCTTTGTCACTCTTAGTGATGTTTATGCAGCCGTCGTCTGTTACATAAACCATATCTTCGATACGTACGCCAAATCTGTCTTCAAGATAAATTCCCGGCTCAACAGTCATAACAGTGCCTGATCTCAATACAGTATCACAGCGCGTGTTGAAGTTCGGATCCTCATGAATCTCAATTCCTACGCTGTGTCCGAGCCCGTGTCCAAAGCATCCCTCATAGCCGGCATTATAAATCAAGTCACGCGAAACCTTATCGACGTCGCGGCAGACAACGCCAGCCTTGATGACATCAAGCGCCGCCTGCTGCGCCTTCTTAACAGTTTCATACACCTTAGCCTGTTCATCGGTAACATGACCCACGGCAACAGTTCTCGTCATATCGGAACGGTATCCGTTAACAACGGCACCGAAGTCCATCGTGATGAAATCACCGACTTCGATCTTCTTATCGGTAGGAACGCCGTGCGGAAGGGAAGAGTTCTTTCCCGAAACAACGATAAAATCAAAAGAAACGCCTTCGCTTCCGAGTCCTCTCATATAAAACTCCATATCAAGCATAACCTCGCGTTCAGTGCGACCTGCATTGATGTTGTTTAGTATATAAGAAAAGGTCTTGTCGGTCATTTCCTGAGCCTTAATGATGCAGGACAGCTCTTCTGCAGTTTTTACACTGCGCATCAAGGCGATGGCAGCATCGATTTTACCATCCGGAGAGATCTCTATGCCCTCAAGCGCGTTTTTAAGCTCACCAAATCGCTCAACGCTTACAGAATGAGTTTCTATGTACAAGCGCTTTACCGAGCTGATCTCGGCCAAATTTTTGATCTCATCGAGTGTTCTGTTTGACAACTGAACTGAACAGCCGTTAACCACCCGTTTTGCGCGCTCGAAATATCGAAAATCTATCAAGAACACAGCGCTTTCCTTCGAAACAAATACACAGCCTGCCGATGACTGAAAGCCGGTGAAATACAGCCTGTTTGCACTGCTCTCGATCAAGACCGCCTCACCGTCCTGCAAATGACTTTGAAGCTCTTTTATACGGTTATTCATGATTATTCCTCCTAAAGATTGCTCAACACGTTGCAAAGATACGCATAGGTACGCTTAACAGAAGAGATCGATAAACGCTCCCTTGAGGTGTGAATGTCAAACATGTCTGGTCCAAATGAAACACAGTCAAGTCCTTGAATCTTACTGCTTAACACACCGCACTCAAGACCTGCATGAATAGTAACGACCTGGGGCTTTTTATTATACATCTCCTCATAAGTAGAGATCATAGTGTCACGAAGCGGCGAATCTTCGGTATATTCCCACGGCGGATAGTGCCCGTGAGTTTCGAAGGACGCGCCAAACGACTTAGCGATACCTTCAAGCCTATCGATAAGTTTATGCTTAGCGTCGTTAACCGAGCTTCTTACCGAAAAAGAAAGCCTCGCTTCATTACCTTCTATCGCAAGAATCCCGAGGTTCAAAGAGGTTTCCACAAGTGATGGCAGATGTCTGTCCATTGAAATAATGCCGTTAGGAACAGAATTCAACAGGTTAACAAGCCATTTTGTACTATCATCATCAAAGGCGACATCTAACATGTCGACAGTATCAACAGTAACCGTTAGACGAACATCGTTTCGCTTGTCAACGGTACTCATAAATCGTTCTGCATAAAAGGAAGGATCGGTATCACATGCAATAACGCAAACGGCTTCTCTTGGGATTGCGTTATCTTTAAGTCCTCCGAACATATCGACGATATTATAGCCGCCGAAGGATCCCAGAAGATCTCCCATAACCTTGCTGGCATTAAGACCACCTTTATCAATATCGACGCCTGAGTGGCCGCCTTTAAGTCCTGTTACAGTTATGCGGTAGCATTTCTTGTTATTTGTGGCAGGAGAGAGGGGGAGTACGATCTCAGCCCTTGCACCGCCTGCACAACCAACGGTGAGCACGCCCTCTTCCTCAGAATCGATGTTGATAAGCGTATTTCCGTTAAGAAGGGAAGTATCAAGCCCCTGAGCGCCGTACATACCCGTTTCCTCGTCGACAGTCAAAACCGCTTCAATGGGCGGATGATTAAGCGAATCATCTTCAAATATCGATAGGATCATCGCAACAGCAATTCCGTTGTCGCCTCCGAGCGTAGTTCCGTCTGCAGAGATAAAATCGCCGTCAATTTTTGTCCTTATCGGGTCGTTGTTAAAGTCGATCTCAACCTCGGGATCCTTTTCACAAACCATATCAAGATGTCCTTGTAAAACCACAGTTTTGTGATCCTCAAATCCTGCAGTGGCAGGCTTCTTAATAATGACGTTATGAAGCTCATCAGTGTGACATTCAAGTCCTAAATTATCAGCAAAATCAATACAAAAACTACTGATTTTCTCCATATTACCCGATCCGTGCGGAATCGAACAAATTTTCTCAAAAATTTCAAACACTCGATTGGTATTTATCTGATTATATAACATAATTACTCCGATTTGTTAGATTTTTTGGCTTTAATAGTTGATAAAGGGTTGGATTCGACTGCATCTTTAATTTGCGAACTCGATAAATGTGTGTATATCTGCGTTGTGCCAAGATCAGCATGCCCAAGTATGTCCTTGAGCACTCGAATATCTACGTTTCCATGCTGATACATCAAGGTTGCAGCAGTATGGCGCACCTTATGAACCGAATAGCCT
>CAZDIN010000073.1:0-5612 GCA_964505515.1 uncultured Eubacteriales bacterium
ACCGTGAGCGCAAGCGAACGATTTCACTAAAAACTGTGAAGTCTCAAGCACGAAGGTTTTGCCATATTTATCGCTTGACTATATTTGAAATATATGGTATTATTCAAACCCGACACTATTTTTCTTTTTTCGCATTATAAGGAGACTGTTATGAATAGAAACTATACTATTGATATAATAAAGTTTGTTTTTTCTATTATAATTCTACTGTATCATTTCCGTTGCATATTCTGGGGCGGTTATCTTGCAGTCGAGGGATTCTTCATGATCTCCGGATTTCTTATGATGAACACGCTTCTTTCACAGAAGAAGGAATCGCTTTTGCAGGCGGACAGTTCTGCGAGGTTTGTTCTCAGAAAGTATTCAGCAATATTTTTACCGCTTTTGTTTTCTGCAATCAGCGGATTTTTGATCTACGAATTGTTAATCAATAATAGCAGCCTGCAAACCACAATCAAAAGAATTCCTCTTCTCCTTTTTGAAGTTTTTCCCGTACAGGTTGCCGGCTTTGAAGCGTATTACGCTACAGGTGTTACATGGTATCTCTCTGCGCTTTTTCTCGGCATTGCTATCATTCACCCGTTGGCAAAGAAAGACCCTGAAAGGTTTGCCTATACCTTCTGCCCACCCATAATTATTTTGTGTTATGGATTTTTATGTTACCGAAGCGGAAAACTGGACCTTCCGTGCACATGGTTTTCCGACTTTATAAACAGCGGAATGATACGCGGCATTGCAGGTCTTTGCATGGGTTGTCTCGTCTTTGTTTTATCGAAAAAATCAGCTGATAAAAAGCAAACCGTCTTATCGCGCATTATATTTTCTTTAATAGCTTTGGCAGGCTGGGTTTTCTTCTTCCGTTACATTACGGATTTTGATTCAGTTCGCTCTTCATATGATTTCATTACCACAGCGGTACTGTTCGTCGTTCTCTATCTCGAATTGTCCCGTAAAACAGTTCTTTCTATTATTTTCCGCCACAAATGGACAAGAATTCTTTCTACAGTCAGCAGTTACATATTTATGAATCACTACGCCTGGGCGCAGTATTTCATCAATAATCATCCTGACTTAACATGGCAACAACAATTACCGTGGTATTTGCTTTGCGTTGCCGTTTCTTCCTCTGCAGTTGCGCTTCTGACTTTCCTCACACGCATGGCAGTAAAGGGAATTAAAGCAAGAACGTTAAAAACGACCGCGAGCTTGCCGTGACGTTCTTAACGGATAAACACTCGCATCGGCATCCGCCAAAAAAAGCAGGAACCATACACAAGGTATGGTTCCTGCTTTTTTGTGCTCGTTATTAACATAAACGCTTTTTAATCCGTTACCAGTATTTCAAGGCCTTCATGAATCTCGGCGTTTGGTATGTAGGCTTTCTTCGTGCGCATCAGGTCATCATATTTCGCATCATAGGCTTTGCCATCGACAAAGATACTGCGCTCGCCGTTGTTTTCATTACGGTAGACGAGTTTGATCTTGCAACCCTTAACCAAGACTCTGATCTCAGCGTTATCACAGGGCATATAGCAGGGGGTCTGCACGGTAAGTCCTTTAAGGGAAGGCTGAACGCCAAACACACCGCGGACAAAGTTTTTGACCATCACTGTGCCCGTTCCTGTATACCAGTCTATTGCAGAATGTCCGTTAATTCCCTCTTCGGGATTTACGCAATAAGAGTTGGACATTATAAACGGGGACTTTGAGGGATTCTTGTGCGAGATCACCATGGTCTTTTCAAGCTGCTTCCACGCATATTCGGCATCGCCGACAAAAAACAGCGCCAGAGCAGAGAACATGGTCGCATGGGAATAGGCGCAGGCATTTTCAGCCGTACCCTTCAACGTCTTGCAAATTCGTCCTACTCCCTTTGTAGCTTCGGTAAACGCAGGATAGTTGGTAATAATGCCATACTCAGAATCAAGCGAATGAAGACTGTTAATAATCGCATCTCGCTTATCCATATCGCGCTCAACCATACCGCTCGTTGCCCAGAATGCAAACGGAGCAAAGCTGATTCGCGAAACACCGTCAGGGTCACAGAAGCTACCGACCTTGTAAGACATATGGTCGCCCCAGCCGTGAACCAAACGAATCTCTCCGTCTTTTTCCTCGACTGCGTGCTTATTAAGTCCGTCCCGCAGCTGCTCTCTAAGCTCAAGATAATGCTTTGCCTTATCCGCGTATTTTCCTATAGCATTCAAAATCTCTGACATCTCGTACAAGTTCTGGTAAAAATGCAGAGATGCCATTACCGACACTCCCGTGCCAAACTTTTTGCCCTCATCGGCGGTTGCTCCAAGACCGTCAAGTGAATCGTTCCAGTCGCCTTTGAGCGCACGCAGGCAATTTGTGCCGTCTTCCCTGTCGATGTTGCTGTCAAGATAATCGGCAATACGCAGCAGGTGATCGAGAACACTGTCCTTATGATCCAAGAACCTGATCTGGTTTTTCTTTTCATCAACTATCTCGAAATATCCTGCTTCTTCATCGAGAATAGAATAATCGCCTGTATACGCGAGATAGGTGTAGAGGGTGGAGATTATCCAGTTACCCTGATCAATATAGGCATCAAGGTCCATTCTGGGAGGAATGGCGGGGTTGGACACGATTGAGAACTGTCTGGGCGCGCGGCCATTCATATCGATATGTCCAATAGCGCGAATTATCTTCTCTCTTGCCTGCTTCGGATCCCATATAAGCGCCTGCTCAAGCTGCTGGAAAACGTCGCGGATACCAATGCGATCCTCTACATAGTTTTTACCCATTGCACAGAAGTCGACCTGCTTTTTGAGGCTCTTGATGAAGCAGTTAAGCACCTTTTCGTTTATCTTATCGTTCTTAAGAGCGCCGAATTTAATATCGAGGGTCGACATACGCTCGTCCTCAGCTTTTTGGGTAAAGACGATGCTGTTGTCAATAGCTTCAGGGTCGACGCTGTAGTTGAGCAGCTCACTCTCTTCGTTTTTATTATGTGAGATCTTGCAGACATAGTCAACCCGTGATGTTTGACCTGCCTTTATGTTAAGATGCAATATCTCGGCGGCTACCGGAGAGAGTATTTTGCCGATTTTTGCAGTCTGAGTTTCAAACCTACCTATTCTCAGACATTCAGCGTTACCGACGTTGCGGTTTTGATAGATCAAAAAGTCGTGGCGCGATGCCGTATAATAATAGTCGGTCAGGTCAGCGTTTGTGATCTTATGCTTAATAGCCATCGCGTGATACTCAGCGCCGTCGCGCTTCAGGATAAACTCGCCCTGATTGACACACTGGCTCTTTTTCGTATTGATTGCCCACATGTCATCGGTTATGCCGTTTTTCAAAAGCGCCTCAAAATAAGCGGTGAATGCAATTTCTAAGCTCTCGTCCTTTTTATTGATGCAGGCAAAGGAGAAACGCAACTCCTTGTCCTTTGACATATCAGCGCGAACGGAAAAGGTCGCAAGCTCAGTGTCGGCAATAAAATACGCCGCAGAAAGAGAATACACAAGATAGCGGTCGACCTTTATGGGCTCGAAGAGCTGCTGGCCGCCGCCCAAGATGGAGATGGGGAAATATGTACCGTCAGCCTGAGGGATACCGACGAAAAAGTTTACAGATGATTCGTGCTCATGATGGACGGGGCGGAAAACGTTAAAGACACCCTCTATCGCGTGGATGACGCCGGTCGAATATACCCACATGTTAAGTCCGTCAGCAGAATAAGGGAAGCGCGAAACACCGTTTTTTCGGGGGCAACAGAGAACGTCCCCGTTTTCAAGATAATATGCATTTGACGGCAACGCACGATCTGAAAAAGGGTCTTGAACGACCTTGTTGATCTGTTCCATCAATTCCTTGAGCTTGCTTTCAAACATAAAAACACCCCATAATAAAGCTTTTTTCTTATTTTACCTGTATTATCCTTTTTAGTCAATAGAAAAGGTGAATTTTAGGGGGAAAAAGCATCCTGCAGAGTTGGTAAGAACATTACTTCAACTCCGCAGGATGCTTCTATATGCTGTTTGGTTTTCTTCAGATCCTTTTCTTTGGCGGTGTAGGTGTTGACGCCGTCGCGAACCACTGCGGTATCAGCAATGATAGCCTCAGTGTCGTCCACCTTCTACTCTCGCTTTTGCTTTATTAAAATCAGTTGCCTTGGGATAAATATTCCTCAGCAAAGTGTACGGCGACTGCTCCGTCCGATACGGCGGTCACGACCTGACGCAGCGTCTTGGTACGCACGTCACCGACGGCGTAGACACCCGAAATATTGGTTTTCGTAGATTCGTCGGCAACAACATATCCGTTGTTATCCAATTCGACCGCACCGACCAGAAATTCGGTTGCAGGCTTTCTTCCGATACTGATGAAAACTCCGTCGCAGGCTATGTCAGTGACAATACCGCTGTCTACATTTTTCAGCCTTGCTCCCGTGACCCTTTCCCCGACCGTGAGCTCCGACACGGTGGAGTTCCACATAAACTCGACATTCTCCGCCTTCATCAACGGCTCATGGTAGAGCTTTGTTGCCCTGAGGGTGTCGCGTCGGTGGATAAGGTAGACCTTTTTGGCAAGGCGCGACAGGTAAAGCGCATCAGCCGCCGCTGAGTTTCCGCCGCCGACCACCGCCACCGTCTTGTCCTTATAAAATCTGCCGTCGCAGTGGGCACAGTAATGCACGCCGCGGCCAATCAGGCTCTGCTCATTTTCAAGGCCCAGCTCCCTCGGATTTGCGCCCGTTGCTATTACAACCGTTTTGGCAAAAAGACTGCCGATTGTTGTTTCTACCCTCTTGACAGCGTCGGAGAAATCGACCGACATCACTTCGGCGTACTCCGTTTTTGCGCCGAACCGCTCAGCGCCCTGCTGCATCTTCATGCCGAGGGTGAAGCCGTCCACCCCTTCGTCAAATCCGGGGTAGTTGTCGATATCCCCCGTCAGCGCCATCTGGCCGCCTGCGGACATCCGCTCAACAACAAGGGTGTCAAGCCCTGCACGCGCGGCGTAGAGCGCGGCGGTATAGCCTGCAGGCCCTCCGCCGAGGATGACCGTGTCGTAAATATGCTCCATGTTATTGATCCTTTAACATGTCAAGTATCAGCTGCTTGGGTCTTGCGCCTGCCGACTGATGAACGATCTCGCCCTTCTTCATTACGACAAGGGTGGGTATGCTGGCAACGCCAAATGCCTGCGCAAGCTCAGGCTCGTCATCCACATTGATCTTGCCGACGAGATACTGCGGATTTTCCTCAGCGATCTGGTCGACTATCGGAGATACCATACGGCAGGGGCCGCACCAGTCTGCGTAAAAATCAAGCAGAACGGTCTTGTCACTGTTTTTTATCTCGTCGAAGTTGGTTTTGTTTACTGCGTGTACAGCCATGGCAATACTTCCTTTCTTATGTTGTATTATTATAACCCTCGTTTTGAAAAAAACACCATGTGGTAGTCCTGTTCGAATACCTGCACGGTGTTTTGATTATTACTTCTTTCGCCAGCGGTTGATGTAGAAGCTCAGCCAAGTAACCGCCTCTGCAGGTATGGCGAACAGGAACAGCTGCCAAGGCTGGTAACGTATCAGCGCGACATAGACCACCGCTACGACGCTCAAGACCAGACCCATC
>CAZDIN010000074.1:0-5584 GCA_964505515.1 uncultured Eubacteriales bacterium
CGGTTTGTTAGATATTTTCTTTGACCTTTGCAGCATTACCGACGCGGTCACGCAGGTAATAAAGCTTGCTGCGGCGAACCTTACCCTTGCGGATAAGCTCGACCTTATCAACGTTGGGAGAATGTACCGGAAATACACGCTCAACGCCAACACCATAGGTTACGCGACGAACGGTGAAGGTCTCGGACACTCCGGTGTTATTCTTAGCAATAACGGTACCCTCGAAGGTCTGGATCCTCTCACGCTCACCCTCACGGATCTTTACATGGACACGGACGGTGTCACCGATAGTAACCTGAGGTGCGTTCTCCTTGAGCTGATCGGCAGCCAACTTTTCAATTGCATTCATTCTAAATTTCCTCCTTTTTAATCTCAGACATTCGTACCGGCAAAATATATGCCGCAGAGGACTATCCGCTTCAATGTTGAATGAACACTGAACCCCACCGAAAAGGAATCGGCGGAAATCAAATGCTCTAATAGGATAACACAAACCAAAATAAATTGCAAGAGGAATTTTTAAGTTTTACACAAACTTTTCCATTTCCTTATTATAAAGCATTGTTCGGGTGATAGAATTGACCTTGATCTCCCTCTCGAAAAAGCGGCTCATAGCGTCGATCACCATCGTCGGATTAAGGTTATCGGTGCCTGCCGACAGAACAAGAGTAAGACTGTCCTCGCCGATTTCATAGGAATGTATCAGCGGTCGGATATCAACCGTCTTTATTCCGCCCCTCTTTGTCTTTTTCTCCATAAATATCTCGCCCTGATCAAAGAATGTCTGCGCGTTTTCGGGAAGTTCAAGAGAGATCTCGAATCTTGCAAAGGCTATCTCCCCTGTCTTCATAACAGGGTCGGTAACCTTTAACACCGTCAGCTCCTCGGGCATAACTGCCTTCAGGCGCTCATGTGCCTCATCATTTGAGTAAGCGTCATCGTCGATGCGGATATCCACTGCCTCATATGTGCTCTCAAACCCGAGCGACAAGGGCAGAGCAAAGTTGATACGCGGATGAGGATTAAAGCCCTCAGTATACCATATCGGCATGCCCGAACGCCTTGCAATACGAGTAAACACCCTGTTCATATCGAGGTGGGAGATGTATTTCAGCCGTCCGATCTTCTGATAAAACACTCTAATGTTTTTCACAGCAAAGTCCCTCCCCGAACACAGTTGCACCACAGCCTGCACACTTCTGGCGGCAGTTGGGCGTTGTTGTGCTTTGATGCGCCAGCTTGTCCTCTCTCACAAAGAATGACTTCGTCACGCCGATATCGATATGATCCCAAGGATTGACCTCGTCATATTCGCGGCGTCGGTTGGCATAAAAAGCAGGGTCGAGTCGACAGGCTTCGAAAGCCTCCTGCCACCTGTCAAAGCGGAAATATTCGCCCCAGCTATCGAACCTGCATCCTCTTTTCCACGCCTCATAAATGACCTTGCCGACACGCCTGTCACCGCGAGCAAGCACAGCTTCGAGCAGAGATGTCGCAGGGTCATGCCACGAAAGCTGTATCTTTCGTGTCTTGACCGAGTCAATAAGATGCTGTTGCTTTTTAAGAATAGTTTCGGCGGTGTCCTGCGGTTCAAACTCAAACGGGGTAAAGGGCTTAGGCACAAAGGTAGCGCAACTGATAGACACGGTCACGCCCTTGCCCTTAGGCTTGTTAGGCAAAGAGTAGAACAGGTCTACTATCTTCTGTCCCAAATCTGCTATTCCTTCGATGTCCTCCATGGTCTCGGTCGGCAGACCCATCATGAAATAGAGCTTTACCGCAGTATACCCACCCTCAAAGGCGGTCTTGCAGGAGGAAAGTATCTCTTCCTCGGTAATGTTCTTGTTTATGGCATCGCGCAGTCTTTGGGTGCCTGCCTCGGCGGCAAAGGTCAAGCCTGACTTTCGCACCGATGCGATCTTCTCCAACAACTCATCCGAGAAGTTATCTATACGCAGGCTCGGCAAAGCAAGATTGATCCTCTTATCCTCTGTCCATGAAAGCATACTGCCGAGCAGATCGTTTAGCTCGGTATAGTCGCTCGACGACAGGGATAAAAGAGATATTTCATCATATCCGGTTGAGGCACACAAAGCTTTAGCCTGCCTGTCAACAACGACGGCGGACCTTTCTCTTACAGGGCGGTATATATATCCGGCCTGACAGAATCGGCAACCGCGTATGCAGCCTCTGAAAAGCTCAACGCTGACGCGGTCAAACACCGCCTCCACATAAGGCACGACGAACTGCTCGGGATAGGGCGCTTTGTCAAGATTGCTGACAATGCGTTTGCGAACGGTCGCAGGCGCATTGTCCTTCGGCGTGTATGCGGCAACGGTGCCGTCATCGTTATACGTCACGTCATACAGCGACGGAACATAGACACCCTCGATCGTCGCGGCAGCACGCAGGAAGGTCTCCTTATCCGAGCCGCGCTTTTTATGCTCGCGGTACAACTCAAGCAGCTCGTTATCAAGCTCCTCACCCTCGCCGATAAAGAAAATATCGACAAAATCGCAGAGCGGCTCGGGATTATATATACAGGGTCCGCCTGCACAAACGAGGTTTTTAAGCTCCTTACGGTCCTTTGCAAGCACCGGCACACCGCCAAGCTCAAGCATATTCAAAATATTTGTATAGCTCAGCTCGTACTGCAGAGTAAAGCCTATAATATCAAAATCGCAAAGGGGCGTACGGCTCTCAAGCGCGTAGAGTTTGATGTTATTCTCGCGCATCTGCGCTTCCATATCTTCCCAAGGGGCAAAGACACGCTCGCACCACGCCCATTCAAGAGAATTGATGGTCGAATACAGTATTTTCATGCCGATATGCGACATACCGATCTCATAACTGTCCGGAAAACAAAATGCAAAGCGCACATCGACCCTTTCGGGATCTTTGACCACGCTGCCCTGCTCGCCGCCGACATAACGGCCGGGCTTTTGCACCTTCAGCAAAATATCTTCAAGCATTTTAACACCTCTGAGTCGTCAGTTCCTGATAAGTTTAACATAAAATCCGAGCTTTTACAACCTTTTGGTCAAACTTAGTTTCAGCGTGATACCCCGCTGAGAGCATCACGCTAATCGGGGGTTGCTTTTTTCATGAAAGTAAGGTAGAATAATAGGTAACAAATTTGTAACATTTGGAGTGGATATATATGATATGGCACAGTGCCTCTGCTCATGAAATATGTGAAGAATTAGAAAGTAATCTTGACACCGGCTTAACCGAGGAACAGGCGCGTCAACGACTTGACGAAGACGGGCCGAACTTTGTCAGAGCCATTGAGTCACCGCCATTGCTCAAGAGTCTTATCTCCGCAGTTAAAGCACCTGTATCAATAACTCTTTTTGTTGCCGCCGCGCTGTCCGCACTCGTTGAAACGGTCTATCATGCGGAAAACCCTCTGCTCCAACCCATAATTATATTGGCGCTTTACCTCACTTCCCTTATCATCAGCGTTTTGCGCGACCACTTCTGCATCGACAGCATCGCAAAGCTTAAGCTGCGCGTCGCTCCGTCTGCGAAGGTCGTGCGCGGTTCGGTAATGAAGGTCATAAACGCCGTCGACCTTGTCGCAGGTGATATCATCGTTGTCGAAAAGGGAGACCTCATCCCTGCAGACGCGCGACTTATCGAGTCATCCAAGCTTACCTGTGACGAGTCGGCTATTACGGGGCACTCTGTCCCCGTCAGCAAGGGCAGTGACATGCTGCTTGATGATATTACCCCCCTCTCTGAGCGCAGTAACATGATCCATTCGGGATGTGTTGTGACCTACGGAACGGGACGTGCGATAGTTACCGCCACCGCTAAAGAGAGTGAGGTCGGCAAGCTTAACACCGTTGAGAAAGATCATGAGCTTTCAGTCGCCACCTCCGGCCTTAAGCAGCTTGCGGCTGATATACGCAAAACGTTGCTGTATATATTCGTCTTCTTATTTGCAATTTATTTTATCTGCATTAGATTTACCGAAGGCGGTGACGACCTTCGTCTTCTGCAGATAGGCGCTACCACCTTCCTATATGTCGCAACAGTAATTGCCGCCGTCAGTCCCCACGGCATAGCTTCAATGGCAACCTCTATTGTTACCCTGGGCGTCCACAGAATGAAGCACCGCGGTGCTATTGTAACCGATACGGATATCATTGACCGTTTCGGCAAAGTGTCGGTAATTTGCGCCGACAAAGCATCCCTGACCGAGCGTGCCTTGAGTGTAACCAAGCTTTTCAACGGAGAAGACATTCTGCCCTTTGACTCGGAGCTTAGTGACCGCGAGCTGCGTCTACTGCGCTATGCCGCCATCTGCAGTGATAACGGTGATGACCCCTCCGATGAGGCACTTATCAACGCCTTCCGCAAAGCAAGCAGAATCACAAAGCCGGAGCTTGAAAACCTGTACCCAAGATTAAACGAGCTTCCCTTTGACCCTCAGCGCTCTGTCATGGTTACGGTCAACATGATCGACGGCGTATCCTATGCTATTGTAAAGGGAGCTCCCGAAGCCGTTATCAGCCACTGTGTCGGCGGTGATAACGAGAAATATCTCGACGCAAACGAGGCTTTCGGCAGCGAGGCTCTGCACGTTCTTGCGGTTGCGGTAAAGCCGCTCAGCGACCTGACCCTTGCCGCAAGTCCTACTGCAGACGATCTGCTCTGCGACCTTGAGTTCGTGGGATTGGTAGGCTTTATCAACCCCATTCGCGAGGACGCTCAGCAAGCGGTCGCCTTCTGTAGATCCACCGGCACAAGACCTATTATGATAACGGGCGATGCTCACGCGACCGCCGTAGCTATTGCTCGCCAACTCGGTATCCTCACCGAAGACTCACAGGCTATCACAGGCAGTCAGCTTCGTGAGATGGACGAGCTTGAGCTGATAGAAAAGATCGACGAATACACCGTATTTTCGCGTATAACCCCTGAAGACAAGGTGAGAATTGTAAATGTGTTGCAGAAAAAAGGTCACGTCGTCGCGATAACAGGTCGCCGACCCGTCGACATCGCCGCACTCAGAATTGCGGATGTAGGTTGCGCTATGGGTATGACCGGCACGGATGCCGCGCGCAACAGTGCTCATATCGTTTTGAGCGACGACAATTTCTCAACTATCGTAACGGGCATAAACCGCGCAAGCACCACCTACGAATGCATCCGCAAAGCACTTCACTTTACACTTTGCTGCAACTTCGCATTGATATTAGCGGTATTCATCGGTCTGCTGATCTGGCAGATCCCCATTCTCCAGCCCATTCAGATACTGTTTGCAACCTTGCTGTTAGGACTGCTTCCGCCTATCGCATTTGGACTTGAGCCTATTCATAAGCGCAAGGCGTCTGCTAAAAAGCTTCAGGTCGACAACTTCTTCGACGGCGGCAGACGGCTTATGGTGCTATGGCACTCTGCGGTCATCGCATTGATCACCGTTGTTGCCTTTGCTATCGGAAAGGCTACCTCCGATGCACTTGCAGGCGCTATGGCATATGCGGTGTTTGTTATTGCAGCAAATGTATATTCCTTCAGCCTGCGCTCTCGCTCGCAGGTAGTTAAGCTTGGCCTGTTAGGCAACCCCTACATGCTC
>CAZDIN010000075.1:0-5560 GCA_964505515.1 uncultured Eubacteriales bacterium
ACCTGTGACCCCCTGCTTGTAAGGCAGGTGCTCTCCCAGCTGAGCTATGCTCCCAAAAAGCTGCCGTCTGAAGTATCATATCGACCGGCGACGAATGATATAATACAACATTGAACAGAAATTGTCAACCCTTTTTTATAAATTTTTTTAGAATATTATTTTTTTAATGTCACTTGATGAAAACCTGTACTTCTTATTACAGAAATGACAACAGACCTCAGTCGTATCCTGCTCTGCGGCAAGCTTTTCAAGCTCTTCCCTTCCGATCGTTTTCAAAACCTTCAGGGTACGCTCGCGCGAGCATCCGCAACGGTACTCGACCTGAGTTTCGTCGAGCACCTCTACGTTGAACTCCTTAAGTGCATCCTTGACGATATCTTCAAGGGTCATGCCGCTTGCCATGCTAACGGTTATCGGGCGAATATCCTTGATGCTGCGCTCAACCTTGCTGATGATGCCGTCGGCAGCACTCGGTAAAAGCTGAATAAGCAGGCCTCCCGCCTTCTGAATCGTCAGATCGGGATTAACAAGAACGCCCAGCGCACAGACAGTAGGGATCTGCTCACTGACTGCGAAATAAGCAGTAATATCCTCCGCGACCTCGCCCGAAACGAGCGGGATCACGCCGTTATAAGGTTCCTTCATGCCAAGATCCTTCAGGACGTACAGCTTTCCCTCACCGATCGCACCCGAAACATCGAGCTTGCCCTTTGCATTAAGCGGTATCTCGACAACGGGATTGACAGGATAACCTTTAACATTACCTTTTGAATCTGCAACAGCAACTATCGCCTGCACAGGCCCGTCACCTGCAATTCTAAGGGTCAGAGAATCGTTCTCTCCCTTCAACTGATCTCCCATCATAGACGCCGCTGTAAGCAGACGACCCAACGCAGCCGAAACGACCGCAGACGTTTTATGAAGTTCAGCAGCGGCGTTAACTATATCAGTAGTGTCTACCGCCATCGCAACGACGCATCCGTCATCGGTAATACAACGAATCGATCTTCCCATTTAACCCATCTTCCTTGTAACAATAATCATTCTTTCGCAATTTTCATCGGGAGAATCAAGGCTCATATCACCAAGAATTTCCACAATTTCCAACCCTGCCGAATTCAACGCCGATTTAATTTCATCAACCGGATAAGCGCGTTCCTCAAACTCTTCATGGAAACGCTCATATACTCCGTTTTGCTCCAAAAAGAAGTCCAAAACTACAGTAGTATATGGCATCTGCGTCATGTTCTGCCAAACGCAATACACTTCATCGTCTTCGATCACGAAGGTATTATCGGCCAAAACCTTTTCATGCTTGTATGCCGTATTTACATCAAATATAAATAAGCCGTCAGGCTCTAAAAACAGACTCACCTTTGCAAAGGTCGATTTTAACTCATCAAAATCAGTGATATGGTTTACACTGTCCATAGTACAAACTGCAGAATCGACGGTGCCGAACAGGTCAAGCTCTGCTCCGCTCTGACAAAGGCAGAGCAGGTCAACCTTGCTCTCTGCAGCCTTATTTTGCGCAATATTCAGCATCTCTGCCGAGGGGTCAACGCCGATCACATCCACTCCGCGCTTTATCAGTTCAATGGCAAGAGAGCCTGTCCCACAGGCAAGGTCAAGCATCAGTTTTGGCTCAGACGAGTTTCGACGAAAAAGCCCGAGCAGATAATCTGCGCGGGCGGAGTAATCACAATCCGACATCAGTCGGTCGTAGACCGAGGCAAAATCATTATAAGCCATCTCTTACTTTTTCTTACCGTCGATGCGCTCAAACACCAACGAATATCCGTCATCACCGTCACTGAGCGAACGGTTAACGCGGCTGATGGTTGCGGTGCTTGCACCCGTTGTGCTTACGATATCATTATATACACACTTCTCGGTCAACAGACGTGCGACGGCAAAACGTTGCGCCATCGACTTAAGCTCACGCACGGTACAAAGATCCTTGAAAAATTTATAACACTCGTCGACTGTTTCAAGAGTGAGAATACCTTCCAGCAGCTTATCAATGCTCTCGTCTTTAATCTTAGCCATAAGAATAACCTCCCAACATTTGCTCATATTTTAACACACTAAATTCCTGAAGTCAACACATTTCTACCTATATCAAAGTTTTGAACATAATTTTGGCCGAAAAGGTCAAAATGATACTGAATATAAAAATGGAGTGTTAATATGGTATACCCTTCCTACTGGCAAAAAATGAAGATTCCCTCATTCGAGCCTCAAAGTGAGAATATAAACTGCGACGTCCTGATAGTCGGAGCGGGTTTGTGCGGCTTGCTTTGTGCTTACGAGTTGCTCGAGAGAGGTGTAAACGACATCGTTATCATCGACGCGAACACCGTTGCATCGGGCACGACGGCATATTCGACTGCAAAGCTGACAGCTCAGCACGGACTGATCTACAACCGTCTTATACGTCAGCAAGGCATCGAATTAGCCTCGCAATACGCCAACGCAAATCAAAAGGCGATCGAGCGCGCCATTGAGATAGGCAGCGCGTTAGGATCGGTAAATGTTGAGCGTCACCCCGCCTTTGTTTATGCGACAAACGCCGAACAGATGAAAGCCGTTGAAAATGAAGCAAAAGCTGCACGCGCACTCGGGTTTGACGCCGACATAACCGTTGACGGAGAGCTGCCCATAAATATTGAAGGCGCACTCCGATTCGACCGGCAGGCCGCCATCCACCCACTTGAATTTGCAGGTGCCGTTTTGAAAAAAATTTGTGAAAGAGGATGCAAGATATATGAACACACTAAGGCGATATATCCTGAAAAAAATGTTGTTGTTACCGACAAGGGTAAGATTTTTGCGGAGAAGGTGGTTATATCCACTCGCTTTCCTTTCGCTGATAAGCGCGGCTTATATTTTGCTAAGCTTTATCAGCAGCGCTCGTATATCCTCATGCTTAAGTCTGCGCAGAAGATGAACGGATGCTATGTCGGTGTAGATAACACCTCTCTCTCCTTCAGGCCCTACAAGGACAAGCTATTGATATGCGGTACCGAAAATGAAGACGGCAAGCAATATAACGGATTTTTTGATCTTATCAGCAGAGTCGTTGATATTTACCCCGAAAGCGAGGTCATTTCAAAATGGTCTGCAGAGGATTGCATTACCCATGATGCAATACCTTATATCGGAAGATACAGATCGCTCGGTGGCGAGGTATATGTAGCAACAGGATTTAACAAATGGGGAATGTCGTCATCTCTTGTGGCAGGTCAGCTGATTTCAGACCTTATTGTAAAGGGACACTCACCTTATGAGGAGGTTTTTTCACCATCAAGAAGCGTGTTACCGAACGGTTCAAAAAGCTTTTTTGTTCATACGGCTGAGATCGCAGGTGAATTTATCACAGATCTTATAACGATTCCGTCAAAGAAGGCAAGTGAACTGTCCCAAGGTGAAAGCGCGATCGTTGCAGACGGATCAAAAAAAGTGTGCGCTTGCCGTGATGAAAACGGATTGCACGAGTTGCAGCATAGATGCACCCACATGGGATGTCCGTTAAAATGGAACGAGGCTGAAAAAGCCTGGGACTGTCCATGTCACGGCTCAAGATTTGATTCAAACGGCGAGGTTATAAACGGACCTGCAGGCAAAAACCTACCTCATGTTACAAAGAAGAAGCATAAGAAACACTGAGTTTGTTATATAATAAGCAAAATGCACAAGCATTTTGCTTTTATTTTTTCATCTAAAAGCGCTCGAAGATATTGACAAACCCTTACAAAAATTGTAGAATATGTTGTAACAAAGACAAATTTATTGCGAGGGATTCTATGTACCAGTTAATTTTTAATTTAAATCTTGAAAACAATTTTTTGATCGGCGGAATTATTCTCGGCGTTGTCGCCTTAGTGTGCGGCGTGCTGTTTGCGCTCGGCTTCCTTAAGAAGATAAAGTCGCTCTATTTGACCGGCGCTATCGTATCCTTCGTATTGGTCGTTGCAACTACCCTGTTCTGCTATAATCTTTTGGTCATGGCGGCATACATTATCTCGGTTGCCACCCTTGCCTTGTTCCTTGCTCTTATCTGCTCGGAATATCATAAGAAGACCATCTACGAGGTTCCGTTCACTAAGCTTTACTTCCGCATGCTCTTCCCCGTTTATATCATGGGCCTCATGTTCCGTCCTTGGTTCAGCGAAGGAAACAGCATCGTCGACCGAGTTCTCCCGGGTTTAGGCCTAAATGTGACCGGCGTATATACATATGATGTTTCCGTACTTAACGAAAGCAAGTCCGGCACTGTCCTGAACATCATCTCTGCTATAGAGGTTCTTCTGTTTATCACTGTCCTCATTATGCAGGTTCTCCTGATCTGGCGTGAGTTTGCCGATCCTGACAACGCTGTTAACTGGGCTACCGCAAGCCTGCTTGTCACCTGCATCGGTTGCGCATTTATCTACGGTGTTTACACCTCGCCCAACTTCCAGATCGCAACATTCATGGAAGCATCTGAAAAATTAAACCTTTCAACCGGACAGTTCGAAACTGTCTTCAAGCCTGCTTTGTCCGAGGCGAAGTATGTTACGCTTGCTCCTGTTTTTGCTATCCTTGCAGGTGCTGCAAACCGTCTTTTCTACTTTGAGAAGCACTAAAGTTTATGTCTGTCAAAACAGCCGCGATCAGTTTGATCGCGGCTGTTTTTATAACTTTTATATTCTCTTTCCGATGCGCTCAACCGCTTCCTTCTTAAAATCAGCGAATCTGCCTTCGTCAAGCGCCTTTCTGATATCTTCCATAAGGGTGTTATAAAACCACAGATTGTGCGCAACGCACAGGCGGTGACCTAACATTTCATCTGCCTTCATCAGATGCCTGATGTAAGCGCGCGTGTGATTCCTGCAGGTCGGGCAATTACAGCTTTCATCTATCGGAGCGAAGTCGTATTCATATTTCTTGTTTGAAATATTTATAACGCCCTTTGATGTGAAAAGATGCCCGTGACGTGCATTTCTGCTCGGCATAACACAGTCAAAGAGGTCAACACCGCGTTCAACTGCCTCAAGAATATTCACAGGGGTACCGACGCCCATAAGGTACCTGATCTTGTTCTTCGGCATATGCGGCTCTACAGCCTCGATTATCCTATACATATCCTCGGCGGCTTCGCCGACAGCAAGTCCGCCAATAGCATATCCGTCAAGGTCGAGCTGAGCTATTTCCTTCATATGATCAACGCGAAGATCATCAAAGGTACATCCTTGATTTATACCAAACAGCATCTGTTCAGGGTTGACACAGAGTCCGTTCTCCTTAAGGCGCTTCATTTCGGCCTTACAACGAATAAGCCAACGGGTCGTGCGCTCGCAGGATTGCTTTGAATAATCATATTTTGCAGGATTTTCAACGCATTCATCAAACGCCATAGCGATAGTAGACCCAAGATTAGCTTGAATCTGCATGCTCTCCTCGGGTCCCATGAAGATCCTCTTGCCGTCAATATGGGAAGCGAAGGTCACGCCTTCCTCCTCAATTTTCCTCAAACCTGCAAGAGAAAAAACCTGAAATCCGCCGCTATCGGTAAGGG
>CAZDIN010000076.1:0-5538 GCA_964505515.1 uncultured Eubacteriales bacterium
GATTGCCCTGTTGACTGCGGTTACAATTGTACTCGGCATGCAGCTGGTCGGCGCGATTATGATCTCCGGGTTGATAGTGTTTCCGACTATAACCGCAATGCGCGTCTGTAAAAGCTTTAAGACCGTCGTCATCACCGCAGGAGCGCTATCGGTGATCTGCTTTATTCTTGGCTTCTTTATTGCGGCTGTATATGATTTTCCGACAGGTCCGAGCGTCATCTGTGTCAATCTTGTTATATACATTGTCTTCTCGGTCGTTTCGTTATTTCTTCGTAAAAAATAAAGCGTGCGCAATTTGCACACGCTTAGCCGCCGAAAATAGAGAAATGGTTATCCTTACTTCTCATCGATAAATAATTATCGTTACTGATTATAATGTGGTCCAGTAACTTTACATCTATTATTCTCAATGCGTCAGCCAATCTTCTGGTTGCCGTCATATCCTGAACCGATGCGGTGAGGTTTCCGCTTGGATGATTATGGGTCACGATAGCACACGCAGCCTTGGAACGAAGCATAAAGTCAACTGCCTTACGGGTGTTGACTTCAGTCATGCCTGCACTTCCGGTCGATATATCCTCATAAGCAAGATATTTGCAGTCGCCGTCAAGTGCAAATACGGTAAACACTTCCTCGGAACGAAAACGGCAGTGAGCCTTTACGAAGGCTACGATATCATCCGGATTGCTCAGGCGGACCTTCAGCTGATGCTTCTTTTCGTCGTAATACCTGTTCACAGCGTGGAACAGCTTTAGCATAACCGCTGTGTTTTCACCAACGCCTTCAACATCACGAAGGCTTTCTATCGGTGCCTCAAGCACCCTCTCGAATGAGCCGAACTTCTCGATCAGGCTGTGTGCAATATCGTTTGTATCTTTATACGGAATACCGTAAAACAGCATTAGCTCTAATACGTTGTGTTCCTCGAATTTCTCAAGGCCTTCCTTCAAAAAGCGATTCTTCAATCTTGCGCGGTGGCCTTCGTGTGGGTTTGACTTGCTCAAATGAACACCCCTAACAACTAATTTATCTACATCATACTACAAATTTTGCAAAAATTAAAGTATATTATGGTGATAAAATGAAAGAAATTATTATTAAACCGAATGATGCTAATCAAAGATTGGACAAGTTTCTGACAAAAAGCTTTGATTCTATGCCCAGATCCCTGATGTATAAGTACATTCGCACTAAACGGATCAAAGTAAACGGAAAGCGCGCCGAGATATCAACCCGGCTGAGTGCGGGCGACTGCGTTTCACTATATATAAACGACGAGTTATTGATACCGTCTAAGCCGAAGTATGACTTCTTGTCTGCTCCTGCAAAACTTGACATTGTCTATGAGGACGATAATATTTTGCTTATCAACAAGCCCGAGGGTCTTGTTGTGCACCCTGATGACACGGAATATCGCGACACCTTGATAATGCGAGTTCAGCATTATCTTTATAAGAAAAAGGAATTTATGCCCGATGATGAGCACTCATTTAAGCCTGCACTCGTTAACCGGATCGACCGAAACACAGGCGGAATAGTTATTGCAGCAAAGAACGCCGATTCCCTTCGAATTCTTAATGAAAAGCTCAAAAACCGCGAGATAGATAAGTATTATCTTTGTGTAGTTCACGGATGTCCAAGGAAGAAGACCGACCTTTTGACAGGATATCTTTCCAAGGATGAGGATAAGAACATAGTAAAAGTATATGACAGGCCTTTTGAAAATTCGAGGACTATCAAAACTCAGTATCAAGTCATTGCAACTACGAAGGAGCATTCCTTGCTGCGTGTACATCTTCTGACAGGTCGAACTCATCAGATAAGAGCGCATTTGGCGTCGATAGGTTGTCCGCTGCTTGGTGACGGTAAATACGGCGTAAACAAACAGGATAGGAAGAGAGGTTATAAGCATCAGGCTCTGTGGTCTTATCAGCTTAAATTCAGCTTTAATGAGGACGCAGGAGAGCTTCAGTATCTGAACGGTAAGAGCTTTCAGATCGATAATATTTGGTTTGTAAACGAGCTTTATCCTGAAATCGATATCGCTAATATTCAATAAAAAAGCAAGGCATCTGCCTTGCTTTTTTTATTTGATCATGTCGCGAATAACTTCTCCTGCTATCATAAGTCCTGCTACCGACGGAACGAAGGCAACACTTCCGATAACACGCCTATTTTCAGTAGATGATTTAACAGGTTGTTCTTTTGAAAACAGAACCTTTTGATGCGTAATGCCGCGCTTTTTCAACTCAACGCGCATGACCTTTGCAAGCGGACATGTGTGTGTTTTAGAGATATCGGTCAGCTCAAGCATAGACGGGTCAAGCTTATTGCCGGTACCCATGCAGGAGATCAGAGGAACTCCCTTTTCTATAGCGGCAACACAAAGAGCTATCTTCGCACTGACGTTGTCGATCGCATCAACGGCATAGTCAACGTCGTCAAGGTAAGAGGCGGCGTTTTCAGGAGTTATAAACTCGCATTTTGCCGTAATCTTGCAATCAGGGTTTATGTCCAAAACCCTGTCGCGCGCTACCTCAACCTTCTTTTTGCCAACGGTTGAGCTAAGCGCAATAAGCTGGCGGTTTATATTGGATTCAACCACACTGTCGTTGTCAACAATAGTAATGCGCCCTACTCCGCTTCGCGCCAATGCTTCCACTGAATATGAGCCGACTCCGCCGACGCCGAATACTATGACGTGCTTCTTGCTCAGTATGTCGGCTCTTTCTCCAAGCAAAAGCCTTGTTCTGTCAAAACGTCCCATTACTCTTCTCCGTTATTTGCATCTGCATCCGGCTCAGGTTTAGGCTCAGTGGTGAAATCATATGTGTATTCAGCAGATGCGACAGGTAGATTCTTCTGCTCAAGTCTTGCGTTTGATACTTTGCGCAAAATGAAGAACAAAATGGCCAGAACAGGAACTCCGATAACCATTCCAACAAATCCGAAAAGTCCGCCGCCTACAATAATTGCGAATATTACCCAGAATGGTGATAGTCCTGTAGAGTCACCAATGATCTTTGGCTCAATGAGGTTACCTTCGATCTGCTGAAGGATAAGGATCATAATGATAAAATACAGACCTTTTAGCGGATCGGTTATCAGAATGAGTATTGAACTTGGGATCGCGCTGATAAACGGTCCGAAATACGGGATAACGTTAGTGACACCGACAAAGACGCTGATAAGCAAGGGGTAAGGCAGCTGCAGAATTATCATCAGAATGAAGCATAAAACGCCGATAATTGCAGAATCGATGATCTTGCCGTTTAAAAACTTAATAGTTATCCTATGACCCTCACGGGCGGTGCTTATTATGCTTTCTACACGCTTGTTATCAAGGAATGCGTACATGATCTTTTTGATCTGAGCAAAATAGACTTCCTTGCTAAAAAGAAGATAGATCGCCGCGATGATTCCGATAACAACATTAAACGTCGTTCCAACCGCCGTAAACACGCCGCTTGTCAGCATTTTTGCGGTAGACATTATCATTCCTGTATCAATGCTCTTGACCCAGTCTTCGACGCCGTTGAGCAGGTTATCGCCGATAGCACGCAGCATCTCATTATCGTCAACGGTTTCATAATACCAAGCCGTAGTTCTATCGATCATGGCGGGCATATCCTTGATCAAGCCGGAAACGGTCTGAACAAGCTCGGGCAAAAGCATGTATACGATCAGCGAGAGGACGGTGATTGCGATTGCAAAAGAGGAGAAGATGCTGACTCCCCTGCTTAGCGAATGAACGGTCTTGTCCTTCTTAAATATCTTTCCGAAAAGCAGTTTGAAGGGCTTTTCTAATAATCCGACCAATGGATTAAGAATATAAGCAAGCACTAAACCGATGGTTATAGGCTCAAGGACCTTCATCACAGTACTAAGATACGAATGCTGAATAATAAAATATAACAGAATAGCGACTATAGTAACTGTCAATGCAGGTAATAAAACGTTCTTAAATCTTGGGTTGTTGTTCTTCATATCATTCATGGTGTAGGTTCCCTTTATTCAGTTTCATAGTCGGTCCACAGCGGTGCATAGTAGATCGTTGTTGCAGACAGGCTGTCGTTTTCAAAAAAGAATGAAATATAATAGTCGCCGAATTGATACTTCAGCTGATGCACATTTTCAGGCTCGCTATAGAAGAAAAACAGATTATCCGAATTTGCAATGTCATTGTAGATAGGCTCGGCATCAACTGTGTCAAGCACGTCTTTAACACTTGTAATACCGATGTAGTAACTGAAAGAATCATCGAAATATGCAATAAAGGCAATTCCATCACTTTCGAGCCATGAGCGATAATAATACTTAGCGGAGCCTGTAAGCATTCTCACAGTAGTGCCCTCTGTAATCACAAGGTCACCTGCGTAAGCCTCATCACTGTCGTGGTCATGACCGCCCGATTCCTCGGATGAATCATCGACCTCCTCGCCGTATTGATACTTTGCCTTTATATCATCAGGCGAGGTCTTGAGAGCAAATTCACAGCCATATATCTCGCCTTTTGATGCGTAATCCTTAACTGATATATATTCGATCTTCTGCTGAGATGACGTAGACTTAGAGGATTCGACCTCATCGGACTCAAAAAATGAGCATGCTGTAAAGGTAAATGCGATAACTGCAGAGATTGCAAATGCGGATAATCTGCGCAACATAATGACCCCCCTTTATTATTTTGCCGAACGTTCATTAAGAAGTTTCTGCTTTGTGTCCCAAACCTTCTGAGACAGATCAACGTAATATGCGTGCGGATTTTCAAAGCGGCGAACTTCATCCCACAGGCTTAGCACTTGCGAACGGCAGTAGTGCTGAATTTCCTCGGTTGAAGGCTGATTGCCGACGAATCTGCCCTTTTCAAATACCGGAACAAGCAAAGGACGCGCAATATAATTGGTGACCGTCTTGCGCTTCCAGGTATGGTTAGGATCAAAGATCTCGTAATCATTAGAATCGTCGATTTTTTCATCAAACGCCGTAATAACGTCAGCGATAGCCTTTCCTGTATCACGGTCGTAAAGACGCCAGGTCATCTTATAACCGGGCGTAGTGATCTTACCGACGTTGTCGCTGAGCTTGATCTTAGGAATCTCAACGTCACCTTCCCAGACGGCAGAGAGCTTATATACGCCGCCGAAAACGGGTGAAGACGATGATGTTATCAGTCTTTCGCCTATGCCGAAACTGTCGACGTGAGCGCCTTGATTTAACAGGTCGCGTACGATATATTCATCAAGCGAATTTGATATAACTATCTTACAATCCTGATACCCAGCCTCGTCAAGCATACGGCGTGCCTTCTTAGTAAGATAGGTTATGTCGCCGCTGTCAATGCGGATACCCTTGGGACGCTTACCCATAGGTGCAAGGACCTCGTTAAAGACGCGAATTGCATTCGGTATGCCGGAACGGATGGTATTATAGGTATCGACCAGCAACACACAATTGTCAGGATACTGCAAAGAATATGCCTTGAACGCCTCATATTCACTGTCAAACATCTGTACCCAGCTGTGAGCCATTGTACCG
>CAZDIN010000077.1:0-249 GCA_964505515.1 uncultured Eubacteriales bacterium
ACACCAACGAGGTCATTGCCAACCGCTCTAACCAGATACTTGATAAGAAGCTGCTTCATCCCAACGATGACGTCAACATGAGCCAGTCCTCCAACGACACCTTCCCGACCGCTATGCATATCGCCGCGGTCCTCGCTCTCGAGGATAAGCTTATCCCTGCCGTTGAGGAGCTTGTCGAGACCTTCAAGCGTCTTGAAAAGGAAAATGCAGGCATCGTAAAGAGCGGCCGTACTCACCTGCAGGACGCTA
>CAZDIN010000077.1:259-4270 GCA_964505515.1 uncultured Eubacteriales bacterium
TACCCCCATCACCTTCAGTCAGGAGATCAGCGGCTGGCGTTCAAGCCTTGAGAAAGACCTTGAGCTTATCCGCTACGCCATCAAGCCGCTTTATGAGCTTGCTCTCGGCGGCACCGCCGTCGGTACCGGCCTCAATGCACCTGCAGGCTTCTCTGAAAAGGTCGCTGAGGAGGTCGCAGGTCTGACGGGTAAGGCCTTCGTTACCGCCGCAAACAAGTTCCACGCTCTTACCTCTAAGGACGAGTTTGTATTTGCGCACGGCGCCGTAAAGGCACTTGCCGCCGACATGATGAAGATCGCTAACGACGTTCGCTGGTTGGCATCGGGCCCCCGTGACGGCCTCGGCGAGATATTCATTCCCGAAAACGAGCCCGGCTCCTCCATCATGCCCGGTAAGGTCAACCCGACCCAGTGCGAAGCCGTCACTATGGTCGCCGTTCAGGTCATGGGCAACGACGTTGCCGTCGGCATCGCCGCATCGCAGGGCAACTTCGAGCTTAACGTGTTCATGCCGGTCTGCGCCTATAACTTCCTGCAGTCTGCACGTCTGCTTGCCGAGGCCATCAGGTCCTTCAACAAGAACTGCGCCGTCGGCATCGTCGCAAACAAGGAGAAGATGCATCACAACCTGCACAACTCCCTCATGCTCGTAACCGCACTCAACCCCTACATTGGTTATGAGAATGCCGCAAAGACTGCCAAAAAGGCATACAAGGACAACATTTCTCTTAAGGAGGCCTGTGTTGAGCTTGGTTTCCTGACCGCAGATAAATTCGACGAGGTCTTCCATCCCGAAAAAATGGTCTGATCTGATAGGGAGGTCATTATATGAAGGTAAGTTATTTCCCCGGCTGCACCCTGAAGAACAAGGCGAAGGATCTGGACGTGTATGCGCGCAGATCGGCTGAGATTCTCGGTGTGACCATGGAGGAAATCGAGGATTGGCAGTGCTGCGGAGGTGTCTTTACCACCGCGATCGACGAGATCGCAACCAAGCTGTCCTCGGTGCGTGTGCTTAAGGCGGCAAGCGATAAGCAGCAGCCGCTTGTGACCGTCTGCTCTGCCTGCCACAACGTCGTAAAGCAGACCAATCACGCTATGAACAACAACAAGGAGTTTGCCGACAAGGTCAATCGCTATATGGCAAAGGACGGCACATACAACGGCGACGCGCAGGTGTATCATTATCTTGAACTGCTGCGCGACGTGGTCGGCTTTGAAACTCTTAAGGAAAAGGTCGTCAACTCCCTTAACGGCAAGAAGATCGCCGCCTACTACGGCTGTCTGCTGTTAAGACCGGGTGCAGTCATGAGAACCGACGACCCCGAAAACCCCACCGTTATCGAGGATATGCTTCGCGCGCTGGGTGCTGAGCCTGTTATCTACGCAAGGCGAAACGAGTGCTGCGGCGGATATGTGGTCATGGAAAGTCCCGAGCTTGCTGAGAAAAGCAGCAACGCCGTTATCGCAAACGCTGTCGCTCAGGGCGCCGAAATGATAGTCACCGCATGCCCCTTGTGCAAGTATAACCTTGAAAAGAGCGGCGCAAAGATCCCTGTCGTTTACTTTACCGAGCTGCTCGCTCAGGCGCTTGGCGTAAAGGAGAATTCAGATGAAGAATAAAAATCTCAAGGGCGAGATACTTCGCATAAGCGGCGCAAGACCCGAAAAATGCATGAAGTGCGGCAAATGCACCGCTACATGTCCTGCGTTTGACGAGATGGAATATCATCCGCATCAGTTCGTCAGTATGATCGAAAAGGGTGACGTTGAGCCGCTTTTGGAATCAGAGTCCCTTTACAGATGTCTTACCTGCTTTGCCTGTGTCGAGAGATGTCCCAGAGGCGTCGAGCCTGCAAAGCTGGTGGAGGCGGTGCGTCTTGTTGCCATCAGACGCAAGGGCGAGAACCGCATGACCGCCGACGACGTGCCTGCCAAGCTCGACAGCGAGATTCCGCAGCAGGCTATCGTCAGCGCGTTCAGGAAATATCATAAGTAAGGAGGAAAGGACAAATGCAAAGAATCGGCGTTTTTGTATGCTGGTGCGGAAGCAATATTGCCGGCACGGTCGACGTTAAGGCAGTTGCCGAGGCGCTTAAAAATGAACCCGGCGTAGTCTTTTCCACCGACTACCAATACATGTGCTCGCAGGCAGGTCAGGACATGATAAAGTTCGCCGTCAGAGAGCATGATCTCACAGGCATCGTCGTCTGCTCCTGCTCGCCCCGTATGCATGAGGCGACCTTCCGCAAGACAGCGGCTGCAGCAGGGCTCAATCCCTACATGGTCGAGATCGCCAACATCCGCGAGCAGTGCTCATGGGTGCATAAGGACATGGAGATCGGCACCGAGAAGGCTATCATTCTCGGTAAGGCCGCCGTTGCGAAGGTCAACCTTAACGCACCTCTTACCCCCGGCGAGTCCCCCGTGACCAAGAGAGCCCTCGTCATCGGCGGAGGCATCGCAGGCATCCAGACGGCGCTTGACATCGCAGACGCAGGCTTCGAGGTCGACATTGTCGAAAAGAAGCCTACCATCGGCGGAAAGATGGCTCAGCTTGACAAGACCTTCCCGACCCTTGACTGCGCCGCCTGTATCCTGACACCGAAAATGGTCGACGTAGCCCAGCATGAGAAGATACGCATCTTCTCCTACAGCGAGGTAACCGAAGTCAGCGGCTTCGTCGGCAACTTCGAGGTCACCATCAAGAAGAATGCGCGATACGTCAAGGAGGATATCTGCACGGGTTGCGGCGACTGCGTGTCCAAGTGCCCGATGAAGAAGGTTCCCAACGAGTTCAATCTCGGCATGGATAACCGTCCTGCTATCTACATCCCGTTTGCACAGGCGGTGCCGAAGGTCGCGACCATCGACCCCAACGCCTGCAACATGCTCAAAAACGGCAAGTGCGGACTTTGTGCAAGGGTCTGTAACGCAGGCGCCATCGACTACACTCAGAAGGATGAGTTTATCGAGGAAAAATACGGCGCCATCGTCGTTGCCACAGGCTTTAACCCCATCAGTATGGATAAATTCGACGAGTTCGCCTACAGTCAGTCGAAGGATGTTATCACATCCCTTGAGTTTGAGCGGCTGACCAACGCCGCAGGACCTACCGCAGGAAAACTGCTTCGTCCCTCCGATAACAAGCATCCCGAAAAGATAGTTTTCGTTCAGTGTGTCGGCTCGCGCTGTGATTCCTGTGCCGAGAAGGGCAAGGAATACTGCTCAAAGATATGCTGCATGTATACGGCAAAGCACGCCATGCTCACCCGTGACAAGTACCCCGACACCGATGTTACGGTTTTCTACATCGACGTGCGTACACCCGGCAAAAACTTTGACGAGTTCTATCGCAGAGCGGTCGAGGATTACGGCGTACATTATATAAAGGGCATGGTCGGCAAGATCGAACCCGTCGGCGATAAGCTGAAGGTGCAGGCGTCCGACCTTATCGAGGGTAAGCAGCTTCATATCGATGCCGATCTGGTGGTGCTTGCGGCAGCCATCGAGCCTGACAAGTCGGCTCGTCCCCTTGCGACCATGCTGACCGCCAGCATGGACACCAACGATTTCTTCACCGAGGCTCATCCCAAGCTTCGCCCTGTCGAAAGCCCCACTGCAGGCGTCTTCCTTTCGGGCACCTGTCAGGGACCCAAGGACATACCCGAAACGGTATCTCAGGCGGGCGCGGCGGCGGCAAAGGTCATCGGCCTGCTTGCTAAGGATAAGCTGACGGGCAACCCCTGCGTTGCACATTCCGACGAGATGATGTGCAACGGCTGCTCCTCATGTGAGAAGGTCTGCCCCTACGGTGCCATCACCTATGACGATAAGGAATTCCGCATGCCCGACAGAACTACGGCCATCAGACGCGTGGCGCAGGTCAACCCTGCCGTATGTCAGGGCTGCGGCTGCTGCACGGTAGCCTGTCCGTCGGGCGCGATGGACCTGCGCGGCTTTATGAATGAACAGATAATGGCGGAGGTGGACGCAATATGCAAGTAAAAG
>CAZDIN010000077.1:4280-5497 GCA_964505515.1 uncultured Eubacteriales bacterium
ACCCCCCTCATAGTAGAGTTTTGCTGAAACTGGTGCTCCTACGCCGGTGCAGACCTTGCAGGAAACAACCGCGCCGATTATCCTGCCGAGGTCAAGATAATCCGTGTGCCCTGCTCCTGCCGCGTAAATCCGATGTTTATCCTCAGAGCCTTCCAGCGCGGCGCCGACGGCGTCATTCTTTGCGGATGCCACCCCGGTGACTGCCACTACACCTCAGGCAACTACTTCACCCGACGCAGAATGGCGATGCTTTTCTCGATGCTCGACTTCCTCGGCATCGAAAGAGAGCGCACCCGTGTTGAGTGGGTGTCTGCCGCCGAGGGCGCAAAGTTTGCGGCGACCATGAACGACTTTGTTGCAAAGGTCGCGGCACTCGGCGAGAACAAGAGATTGGAGGACCTCAGATGCAAAAAGTAACCAGACAGCAGCTTGTTGACAAGGCTTCAGCACTGCTTAATGACGGGACTGTCTGCTGTGTCCTCGGCTGGAAAAAGGGCGAGTTCGATTACGACCTGACTCCTGCCTTGTTTGAGGACGAGGCGTCCCTCAGAGCCGACTTTGAGTTCAATGATTTTTGCGGCGCAAACTTCTCCAAATATCTCATTTCCGCCACGCGCAAATGCGACGGAAAGGTTCTTGTCTTCCTCAAAAGCTGTGACAGCTACAGCTTTAACCAGCTTTTGACCGAGCACCGCTTTGACAGAGAAAAGGTATATGCCGTCGGTATTCCCTGCGAGGGCATGGCTGACATTGAGAAGGTCAAGGCGATAACCGGCGAGGGCATTGTTTCTGTCGACTGCGGAGAGAAGATCGCCGTTGGTACCCTTTATGACGATCAGCCTGTGCTTATCGATGCAAAGGATGTCCTTTTGGAGCGTTGCACCAACTGCAAGAGTAAGAAACTGGTCGCATATGATGAGTTGATGGGCGATCAGGGCGAGGTCGTCGACTCTGACCGCTTCGACGAGGTGGAGAGGCTTGAGGCCATGACCCCCGACGAGAGATATGCCTTCTGGCAGAAGGAGCTGTCCCGTTGCATCCGTTGCAACGCATGCCGTGACGTATGTCCTGCATGCACCTGCGAGACCTGCGTTTTCAACAATCCTAAGTCGGGCGTTGAAAACAAGGCGGCGGCTGACAGCTTTGAGGAAAAGATGTTCCACATCATCCGCGCATTCCACGTCGCAGGACGCTGTACCGACTGCGGCGAATGCTCA
>CAZDIN010000078.1:0-5434 GCA_964505515.1 uncultured Eubacteriales bacterium
ACTTGCCCTCACCGAGCTTTTGCGAAATATAGAAGGTGCTGATGGACGGCACAAACACCATTATTATACCCGAAACCACGCCGGGCAGACTCATCGGCAGAATAACTCTGCGCAACTTGTTCCATGCATTCGCGCCAAGGTCGTCGGCGGCCTCGATCAGCGGTCCCTCTATCTTTACCATGATGTTATAAATAGGAAGTATCATATACGGAAGATAGTTATAGATCATACCGAGAATGACCGCAAATGGTGTTCCGAGCATCTTAACAGGTCCGATTCCAAACATTCCCAACAGGCTGTTAATAATGCCCTTATTGTCTAAGATCGTGATCCATGAATATGTACGGATAAGCAGATTCATCCACATCGGCAGCATGATCAAAAGCATCATCATTCGCTGTGTCGACGCTTTCATGTGCGACATGAAATAGGCAAAGGGGTATGCTACAACAAGACACACTACTGTGGCGATGAAGGAAAACCAGACCGACAACAGAAACGTATCCTTATATGTCCCTAACTCGACGATGTTCTGGAAAGTAAAATTTCCGTTCGCATCGGTAAATGCGTAGTAGGCTACAACGGCAAGCGGAACAACGATAAATATAGCTGACCACACAAGATACGGCGCATTCAGCAACTTTTTACCGAGTGAATTGTTCAACTTACGCATCCTCCTCATCCGAAAGATGTTCGATCTCATCACTAAACGTACTATAATCACCAAATCGACCGGAATATTCCGACTTTCTCATGATGTGGATCTCGTCGGGCTTAACGCAAAGGCCGATCTTCTGTCCTACTTCAGCGCTGTCGGTAGTCTGGATCATCCATTTGAATCCGGATACATCGACGATGATCTCATAATGCACTCCCTTGAAGGTAATTGCGGTGACAACGCCGCGAAGCATTCCCTCATCCTCAGGAACGATGTCAACGTCCTCAGGACGAATAACAACATCGACAGCCTCATTTGACGCAAAGCCTTTATCAACGCAGATAAAACGGGTACCGTCAACCTCTACAACGCCGTCACTGATCATAATACCGTCAAGGATATTACTCTCACCTATAAAATCGGCTACAAAGGCGTTCTTCGGCTCGTTATAAATATCAAGCGGAGAGCCGATCTGCTGAATCTTGCCGTTGTCCATGACAACGACTACGTCAGACATAGACAGAGCCTCTTCCTGATCATGAGTGACGAATATAAAGGTTATACCCATGCGCTTCTGAATGCTCTTAAGCTCATTTTGCATATCCTTGCGCAGCTTCAGGTCAAGCGCGCCGAGGGGTTCATCCAAAAGCAGAACCTTAGGATTATTCACCAATGCGCGAGCGATTGCAACGCGCTGCTGCTGTCCGCCCGAAAGTGACTGAACCTTGCGTGTGCCGAAGCCCTTAAGGTTAACGATCTCGAGCATATGCTCAACTCGCTGTGTGATCTCATCCTTAGGGGTCTTGCTGACACGCAGACCGAACGCAATATTCTCAAACACGTTAAGGTGCGGAAAAAGTGCATATCGCTGAAATATAGTATTGACCTGACGCTTATATGGAGGCAGGTCGGTAATATTCTCGCCGTCAAAAACCAACATTCCCTCATCAGGCTGAGTAAATCCGCCGATGATTCGCAGGGTGGTAGTCTTTCCGCAGCCAGAAGGACCGAGCAGAGTCACAAATTCTCCGTCCTTGATAGAAAGGTCGATGTTTCGCAGAATCTGTTCCCCATCAAAAGACTTGCTTATATTTTTTAACTCTATGATGTTTCTCTCTGCCATGTTGCAACCCCTTCCTTTATCGTTAAACTCTATTTATCTATTATTATATTAAAAAAACAATTACGCATTGTTAATAATAATCCAAAACCGCGAAAAATCAAGAGTTTTTTATAAAATTCAGCAATTTTATTACAAAATCCGACGGGCAATCAACAATTTCTTCGCTTTACTTTGAATTACTTAAGTTTCTTTCGATTTATTTCATTTTTTTCTAAATGATAAAAATAGCCCCTTTTTGTACAAATTACACAAAAAATCAAATAATTTCAGGCATAAAAAATGAGCCGAGGGTCGACCCTCGGCTCAACAAATTATTGATTATTCCTCGACAGAAGCAGTCTCGTCGACATCTTCATCGGCAGCATGCGGCTCGAGCAGTGCCTTCATCGAAAGGCTGATGCGAGTCTTCTTTCCATCGTTGACGATGTCGGTGATCTTAGCCTGAACGGTGTCGCCGATCTTGAGAACATCCTGCGGCTTCTCAATGCGGTGGTCGGCAATCTGAGAAACATGGATAAGTCCCTCAATGCCGTCAATGATGCGAGCAAATGCGCCGTAATCGGTCATGCTGACGATGGTTACGTCAACAACAGATCCAACTGCATAATTCTTGGCAAAGATCTCAGACGGGTTGTCCTCAGCCTTCTTGAAGCCGAGAGAAACTCTTCCCTTCTCGGCGTCAACGCCCTTAACAAATACCTCGATGGTATCGCCGACGTTAACGACTTCAGACGGATGCTTAATGCGGTTCCATGAAAGCTCGGAGATGTGAACCATGCCGCGAACTCCGCCAAGATCAACAAACGCACCGTAGGTCGTAAGGGCAACAACGGTACCGGTCATGGTCTGACCGACTTCAACAGATTCGAAGAACTTAGCCTCGTTAGCCTTTCTCTCTTCACGGAGAACAGAGCGGATAGAGCCGACTGCTCTGCGTCCGCGATTGATCTCGATAACGCGGAAACGAACATCGGTGCCCTTCATCGACTCAAGAGAATCGACGCGGGTAACCGTTGCCTGAGAAGCAGGAACGAAGATACGAACACCGTTGCAGAAAACAACGACGCCGCCCTTGTTGATCTCGGTAACCTTACCCTCAAGGATCTCGCCGCTTTCCTTGGCTTCAACGATCTTGTCCCAACCTGCAATAGCGTCATATCTACGCTTAGAAAGGGTGATAGTACCTTCTTGGTCGTTGGTTCTCATAACAATAAGATCAAGCACGTCACCGACACTGACTTCTTTAGTCAGATCGACGTTAGCATCATTAGAATACTCACGATAAGGAACAAAACCGGTCTGCTTTCTGCCGATATCAACCTGAATCTCGGTAGAATTGACAGCCAAAACAGTACCCTTAACCTTCTGATCCGTATTCAAACTGCTAAGAGATGCTTCAAGCGCCTCTTCAAAGGTCATCTCATCAAATGATTTGACAACAGTCTCCTCCATCTCAATATTTTCCATAGTGTTTTCCATTTCTGACATAGTAATCAGAACCTCCTTTATAATCTCGGAAGGCGTACTCGCCCCCGCAGTTATACCAATCTTGCCTGCGCCCCTGATCATTTCTTTTGAAAGCTCAGCAGCCGTTTCAATCAGATAAGTCCGCTCACAGTTTACAGCACATATATCACGCAGCTTTGCTGTGTTAGAGCTGTGTTTTCCTCCTATTACGAGGACAACGTCACAGTCAACAGATAATCTTTCGGCTTCCTGCTGACGAAGAGAGGTAGCTTTGCATATTGTATCAAATATTTTCGCGTTTGTACATACTTTTTTTAAGATTTTTTGGCATTTTTTCCATTTTGACGAATTATAGGTAGTTTGGCATACTGCAGTTATCCATTTTTGCTGTATGTTTTCCACTTCATCAAGCAGTTTTAACAGGTTTTCCTCGTCCTCATAAACGTAACAGGGACCTGCAGCTCTTCCGGCTATTCCCTGAACTTCGGGATGGTTTGGATCGCCCGCGATAAGAATAACGTCTCCGTTAGCCGATGCCTCCTCAACTATACGGTGGATGTTGGCAACATAGGGGCATGTTGCATCCTCTGCCCTACCTGATGAGCAGACAAGCTCGTACACTTCTCTCGACACGCCGTGAGAGCGTATAACCATCACTTCCCCATCCTTGCGGTCGGATGGGTCTGAAGCTGTTCTGACGCCTTTTTCTGCAAGCTGTGCAACCTTTTGCGGATTATGGATTATAGGGCCGAGGGTACATACCCTCTCCCCCTGTTCAACGAGGCCCTCGACAATGCGCACGGCTCGACCGACACCGAAACAAAATCCGGCGCTTTTTGCAACAATGATTTCAGGCATAGATCAGATCTCCTTTTTCTTCTGTGCTTGGCCTGCCGCGGCACCTGTTGAGAATGCGATCTGCAGGTTAAAGCCGCCTGTATACCCGTCGACATCAAGGACTTCTCCTGCAAAGTACAGTCCCTTGCAGAGCTTTGACTCCATTGTTTTCGGGTCGACCTCGCGCACGCACACTCCGCCTCTTGTGACGATCGCCTCGTCGATAGGTCTGAAGCCCTTAACGTGCATGGTGAATTTTTTAATGCAGTCGATCAGCCTGCTTCTCATTTCCTTGGAAATTTGATTGACACGCACTGAAGGTGACAATCCGGCGGAATGTATAACAATGGGTATCATCCGTTTTGGTAAAAGTTCATCAAGTGCGTTCTGCAGCTCTCGGTTAGAATACTTGCTAAAGTCTCGCAAAACGCGGGTGTCCAACTGCTCAAAGGTCAACGCAGGCTTCAAGTCGAGCTCAACAGTTAGGTCTTTAACATCATTAACGTGAGCAGATGCACTGAGAACAATAGGACCGCTGATGCCAAAATGGGTAAACAGCATCTCGCCGAAATCCTCAAAAACGACTTTATCACCTTTAACAAGACGCAGGGCAACGTTTCGCAGAGAGAGCCCCATCAGATCTTTGCAAAAGCCTTCGTCTATCTCAAGCGGTATAAGCGACGGACTAAGATCAGTGACGTTATGTCCGACACTTCGCGCAAATCGGTACCCGTCGCCGTCAGAACCGGTAGCAGAATAGGACATACCGCCTGTAGCCACAATACCGGAGTCAGAGCTGATGATCTCTCCGTCATCAAGGACCACCCCTGCAACGCGATCACCATCAACAACCAGCTCGGTCACACGCTTATTAAATATAAACCGACAGCCCTTGCAGGCATGATAAAGCGCATCAACAACATCGACTGCCTTATCCGAGCACGGAAAGACGCGGTTTCCTCTCTCGATCTTCAGAGGTACCCCCTGAGCCTCGACATGCTCCATTACGTCCGTCGGCCCGAATGACCCCAGGGCGCTGTACATGAACTTTGGATTTTGCGGAACGTTCTCTAAAAACTCATTGAGATCGCATGCGTTTGTCAGGTTACAACGGCCTTTGCCGGTTATCATGACCTTTCGCGCGACCCGAGGGTTACGCTCTATCACTATAACAGAATTCCCATTGTCGCGCGCCTTAGCAGCGGCGAGAAGTCCTGCCGCACCGGCACCTATGACTACAACCTTCATATTAAAACTCCAAAAACAAGTTATATCGTATGATATATGATATCACATCTATGACCCGTTTTCAATTACTTAATCCCCAAATATTTTAACAGTATCTGCCG